>JAPPKT010000222.1 GCA_028819675.1 Caldilineaceae bacterium
GTTTGCACTATTTTACCAGCCTGTTGCCAGCCGCGCAAAGGACTGCTTTCGGGATCACTATATATTGCCGTACCGAAAAGTGCCAGCAGCGTCTTGTTTTCCAGATAAAGATCCAGGTCAAACAGTACGCGTTGATTCGGCGTGGGTCGCTCGCCACCTTCGTCGCTAACCGATTCCTCCCACAGAGCCAAGCCCGTCACTCTCTCGCCTGCAGCGGTCTCAACCAATTCATCGAACTGGTCGTCGTCCAAGCGGTAGTGTAACGGGGCATCACCGGGCCCTTTACCATCCGTCGAATTGTCAATCATTTCACATTAGCGCTTTTGCTGTACCAGTGGGATGGGCAAAGAGACCCCTTCTGTTCACTGTCAGTTTTTTCATGTCCTTTCCGGCCCGATTACGATCATCCGAGTAGGAATCGTCATCGGCTCGGGAAAGTACTGGCCGCCGGCCTCAAAGTGACTGAAAAGGACCGGTAAGCCTTGATCGATGAAAAGGTTGGGCCCGTTCATCACATGAAAGTGCAAGTGCGGCCCCGGCGAGTTTCCGCTATTGCCCACCCTTCCCAGAAGGGCTCCCCTTCGGACCAATTCCCCCTCGTTGACCTGTAAGCTGGCCTGTTGAAGGTGTGCGTAGTAGCTGAACTCCCCGTTGGCGTGGCTGACCGCAACGGCGTTACCCAACAGACGCCGCATATCGCCCCGCATGACTGCTTGGTCAGGGATCGCGCCGGGGGCCATATCCGGCATATCGAAGCACACGTACGCCACCTTACCCCCCGCCGCGGCAAATACCGGCTGATGCCAGCTGTTATGGTCGGAAAGAACGCGGCCGTCGCCCTGATGTGTGCGCCCCTCCGGTCCCAACTTGACGAAGTCCAACGCGAAGGGCTGACTGTAGACCTCCGTTTTGTGAAGGTCGCTCCAATCACCGGCCTGCACTGCCCACCAAGCCCCTGCCAGTGGGAAGTAGAAATCGGTCAGTTGCTCATGGTAGGTAACAGGGGTCTGGCAGTGTGCTTGAATCTGCTGTCCTGCATCGGCCCCTTCTGCCGCTACCGGCGCTCTGCCGACTGCAGTTATCTCGACATGAGTGAGGCGCTGATACGCATGCAGAAGGAACTGCAGGCTGCGAACAGCCAAACCGGTGGTTGCAGAGATCGTCAGGTCCTCTTCGCCCGTGCGTTGCCGGATTGTGCCCGCTGACCAACGCTGCTCAAACAGCAACTGGTGTCCGCTAAAGCCTTGAAAGATCAACCCTTGCAGTTGCACATCGCCTTCGTGGGCGGTAATTCCCAGGTCAAGCGCGATTTCCTGCATTGGTCCTATATTGGGGAAAGGGAGCCTGTCGTACAGTCCTGCAACAATACTTTGGGGGCGGGTCTCCAAAGAAAGTCGGACCATATGTGATCCTTGGGCGGTTGCAATGTTACGTTTTGGAAAAGCCAGACCGTCATGCACGCAGTGCGATTCCGAAACTATCTGTAGATTGGCGGGAAGCCAATTACGGCATTTCAGTACACAGTCGCCAACTCATACTGACTTCATGCGAAAGAGGCTCCTTGCGACTGTCTTTCCTGTCAGCTGGAATAGACTATTCAACTGCGCCGGTAACAAACCAGTCTACTTTCCGTTCGCTTCATTTATGAGTGTAGACGCCTCGAGCACAGCCTCCTCCGGCGTTGCCGACCCGCGCAGGACCTGCGTGATCATGTCGTTGGCATAGCCCCAAACTTCATCCAACTCCGGGTAGTGGGGTTGAGAAACGGCATTGCCTGCCTGTTTTGCAAAGCCGACCAGTAATGAGTCGCCATTCAAGTCCGCGTCCCTGTGCGCCGGTAGGCGGCCTGCAATGCGTGCAATAGTTGATGCGCTCTCCGCGTTTGTCATGTGCCGGGCAAACGTCAGTGCCAGGTCCCGCTGTTCGACGGGCGTGGTTGGGTTGAGAAAAACGCCGTCTGCGCTTAACCAGGGGCGGGCTGGCCCTGAAAGGCCGGCTGGCAGTGAGGTCACGCCCAAGTCTTCCCCAAACCTCTGGCGCAGTTCGCCGACGCTCCACGGGCCGTCGACAAATAGCGCGAACTCTTCCTTTTTGAAGCGGTCCATCAGCATGCCATAGTCGAGAGAAACAAAGATCCCCGGAGTGCTGTCGGCCCTTTGAAGCCGCGTCAGAAATTCAGCCACTGCCGGTGTCTGCTCGAGAACAACACGCCCGTCCTCGTCGAACACCTGCCCACCGTAAGCCGCGATGCCCCATGCCAGGTGATAAAAACTCGCGTATATTCCAGCACCCTGCGAAGGAGACTCCTCGGCCAGTTGGATCAAATCATCCACTGTGCTTGGCAGCTTATTCTCATTCAGCAACCGCCGGTTGAAATAGAGCGCCACAAGCTCGTAGTCTGTCGGCA
>JAPPKT010000404.1 GCA_028819675.1 Caldilineaceae bacterium
GGTACATCGGTTCGGCCTTGCGCGTTCTGTTCAAAAGCAGACTTCACAAATTCTGGCAGAAACACCCCGACGCCCGCGGCGCTTTGCAGGCCTGGCTCAGCGAAGTAGAACGTGCGCAATGGCAGATGCCCGCGCAAGTAACCGAACGCTACCCGTCGGCCAGCGGAGTGCCCGGCAACCGGGTCGCCTTCAAATACGGAGGAAACCGTTACCGCATGGTCGTGGAAATCGACTACCAGCGCAAGGAGCTCTACATACTCTGTCTGGTCACCCACGCGCAGTACAGCCGCATAGACGCAACAGAGGTTAAGCCATGTACACCATCAGACCAATCAGGAGCGAAAAGGACTACGAAGCGGCCTTGGCCCGCATTTGCGAGCTGATGGGCGCCCAACTGAACACTCCCGAAGGCGATGAACTCGACGTGCTCACCGACCTCGTCGAGCATTACGAGGACAAGCACTACCCGGTTGACAAGCCCAGCGCCGTCGACGCCATCGAATTCCGCATGGACCAGGCCGGACTGACCCGCCGCGACCTGATCCCCTTGATCGGCAGTCGCCAGAAAGTCTCCGACGTCCTCAAAGGCAAGCGCGACATCACCATCTCAATGGCCCGCGCGCTGCATAAACACCTGGGCATACCCGCCGACATTCTCCTGCAGGAACCCGGCGCGGCCTTCGATTCCACCTTCGACGAAATCGACCCGGCCCGCTTTCCCCTCAAGGAAATGGCCAAACGAGGCTGGTTCTCAGACTTGACCGAACTGCCCGCTCCATCCGATCTGCTCGACCGCGCCGAAGAGCTGATAAAAGCCCTGCTCAAAAAGGTCGGAGGCCCCCAGGCCGCCGCCCTGCCCCTCTACCGCAAAAACGGCCACCGCCGCCTCAACGCCAAGACCGACCCCTTCGCCCTCAAAGCCTGGTGCTGGCGCGTCCTCGCTCTTGCCAACGAAAGCCCGCCCCAGGCCCCCTACCAACCGGGCACCGTAACCGAACCCTTCATGCGCCAGGTCGCCCAGCTCAGCGTCCACGAAGACGGCCCCCGCCGCGCCCAGGACCGCCTCGCCCAACACGGCATCGCCCTCGTCATCGAGCGCCATCTCCCCCGCACCCATCTCGACGGCGCCGCCCTCTGCCTCCTGGACGGCCGCCCCGTCATCGGCCTCACCCTCCGCTACGACCGCATCGACAACTTCTGGTTCAGCCTCATGCACGAGCTCGCCCACGTCAGCCTCCACCTCGACTGCGACGAAAACGAACTCTTCATCGACGACCTCTCCCTGACCGGCGAAGACCCCCTTGAAAAAGAAGCCGACACCCTGGCCCAAAACGCCCTCATCCCCCCGCAACTCTGGCACGACAACCCGGTCCGCCAAAGAGCCACAATCCTGGCAGCCTACGCCTTCGCCCGCCAACTCAACGTCCACCCCGCCATCATCGCCGGCCGCATCCGCCACGACCGAGCCAACTACCGCCTCCTCTCCCAACTAGTCGGCACCGGCCAAGTCCGCCGCCAGTTTGCACCCGGCAAGAGTGCTGTGAAGGCGAGAAACCGATGACAACGACCGTCTCCAGGCGAGCTTCCGAACTCGGGCAACTCTGCGGATACTACCATTTTCAGTGGCAGGATCTGTTCGACCCAGCCGCCCCCGGCAGCGAACTGTACCTGGTCCTGCCACCGAACCGCTCGGACGAAACCCTGAGCAGCATACTTGAGGAAGCTCTGTCGTTGTCTACCATTTCTTTCCTCTTCGTAGCGAGCGACTGGGCGCGCCCTCCGAAAGATTTCTGTTGTGAATTAGAGAGGGGTTAGTTGAAGTCAATCTTGGCAGATCGAGGGGGGAAGGCTTATCAGGTAAGAATTTTGAGACAACATTCTAGGTTGTGTTTCTGCCTGACAGGGGAAGTCAATGTCAGGCCTAGAGGCGGAGAGAAATGGAAACGACTGAACCTGTTTCAATGGACGAGACTATGGAAAGCCCTGCCGGTCAGAATGACGCCTTAGGATCGACGTCACCAGACGATGGAGGGTTGAAGCAAGCTGAAGGCGTACCCAGCCAAGCATTGCCGGTTGGGTCGAGGGCAGAAAGTGCAATTGTCGACGGTATGTCCTCCTCAGCATATGCGGAGGACTGGCTTAAAATCGCCCAGACAATTCAGGAGAAAATGTTCGGGGGGGTAGGTTTTTCTGATGGGATGGCGGACAACGTGGACACGGCGCTGGTCGGGGCGGCTGGTCCAAAAGGACTTCAGGAGCAAATCATAGATGCGGCAATGCCCGAGGTTCTTGACGTGTCAGGTTACGTGTGCGACTTGGCAGCAAGCATGGACACGGCGCTGGCCGGGGCGGCTGGTCTAAAGGGACTTCAGGATCAGATCATGGGTGCGGCAATGCCCGAGGC
>JAPPKT010000553.1 GCA_028819675.1 Caldilineaceae bacterium
GCAGCCGCCGCGCCGTGGCCAGCAGCAGGGCCAGCGCCAGCTCCGCCGTCGTCTCCGTCAACACGCCCGGTGTATTTCCCAGGGGGATGTCCCGTTTGCGCAACGCAGCCACGTCCACGTGATCGTAGCCGACCGACATCGTCGCCACGACCCGCAGCCCGGGCCCGGCCGCATCCAACAGCTCATCGTCAACTGATTCGGTCAGCAGACAGTAGAGTCCGTCTGCCCCTTGCACCCATTCCAGCAGCGTATCGCGCGCTATCGGCTCTTCGCTGTCCCAGTAGCGGGCATCACATCTTTCCAGGATCGGCGCGATCGCCGCCTGCGGCAGCTGGCGGGTCACCACAACTGTCGGTTTCGTCATTTCCTCTGCAGCCCTCTGTCCCTGTGCGAACTGATGTCGCGTCGTCTATGTTGATGCTTCCCGCCCGCCATCCGCGCCCGCCACGCTCCAGGACTGCACGCGGCTGACCAGATGGGCCGGCAGTCTGCCCTCGATCAGTGTCCCCTTCTCGGTATATTCCTCCCGTTCCACGCGGCCGTGCTCATACATCAGAGAAACCAGGTCGCCCTTACTGTAAGGCAGCAACAGCCGCAGCGGCGTCATCGTTTCCTTCAGCTTCCCATCCACTTCCGCCAGCAGTTCCGGGATGCCTTCCCCTGTACGGGCACTGATCTGCACGGGAGAAGTGTACTCCTGCAGCGCATGGCGCAACTGTGCCGTAAGGCTGGGCTCTCCTTGCCCTGCCGTGTAGACCAGGTCGATCTTGTTCAGTGCCGTCACAAGCGGTTTGTCGCCGGCACCCAACTCCTCCAACATCTCCTCCACCGCGGTTACCTGCTCATCCGCGTTATGATGCGAGATATCCACCACGTGCAGCAGCAGGTCTGCCTCCGTGATCTCCTCCAGCGTCGCCCGGAACGCCGCCACCAGCGCCGTCGGCAGCTTCTGGATGAAACCGACCGTGTCCGTGAACAGGGCCGTGCGCGCACTCGGCAACTCCACGCGACGCGTGGTCGGGTCCAGGGTGGCAAACAGCTGGTCCTGGGCCAGCACGCCGGCATCGCTGACCGCATTCAGCAGCGTGCTCTTGCCCGCGTTCGTGTAACCAACCACGACGATAACCGGCGTCGACGACTTCTGCCGGCGCTGTCGGTAGCGTTCGCGGTGGTGGCGTACCTCCTCCAACTCCCGCTTGAGATGCGCGATCCGGCGGCCTATCTCCCGCCGGTCCACTTCCAGTTGCGTTTCACCGGGTCCGCGCACACCGACCCCGCCGCTCGCGCCGCCGGCCCGTCCACCCGCCTGCCGCGCCAGGTGAGTCCACGCCCGGGTCAGGCGCGGAAGCCGGTACTCGTACTGGGCCAGCTCCACCTGAACCGCCCCCTCTTTGGTCTTGGCATGGCGTGCAAAGATATCCAGGATCAGGGCCGTGCGGTCGATCACCTTCACCTCCTGCCCCAGCACCCGCTCGATCTCGCGCTGCTGGCGCGGCGAAAGCTCTTCGTCGAAGATCACCACATTCGCGCCCAACTCCAGGACCAGCGTCTTCAGTTCGCCCAGCTTGCCCGCGCCGATGAACGTAGCCGGGTGGGGATGTTGGAGCCGCTGCGTCAGCTCTCCCTCCACCTCCAGTCCCGCCGTCCCGGCCAGCAAGGTCAGCTCGCTGAGCGAGTCCTCCATCGAGAGGATACCGGGCTGACCCGCCAGGCTAACGCCGACCAGGACCGCCGTCTCCTCCGGCTTGTCCGTCAGAATCAGGCCCTGGTCATCCCGCACGACTGCGCCAAGCCCGCCTTCGCCTGCACCGGTAAAGTCATCGACCGCGGTCAGGCTGCCTGAACGGTTTGCATGTTGACTTTCTGACATTCGATTAACTGTGCCTTTCACAGCGTTCATCCATGGGGGGATGTCAATGTGCCCGCTGATAGGCCAACGCTGTACTACAGTGCTACAAATCCAATCACAAGCCGCCGCCAGGCATAAGTGGCTTCCAACGGCGGCAATTCCCTGTACGTTCACAGGCTATTCGTTGGAGGGCATCTGCTACGCCTCCGTCTGCGGACCGGCGGCCCGACAAGCCATCGTTCACAAAGTGGTTAGGCCAGGAGAGCGCTGCTGACAAAAGTGGCGGCGAGCAGAGCCGCGTCATGCCAGGCCCGGCAAGATTCGCACATTGTACACGATTTCGCCATTTCGCGCCCGTCGCCGAAGCCTACGGGTGCAGTCCAAAGCGGGGCTTAGTTCTCCCACACCTCTGGCAGCAACTAAACCACATCCATTCCACGATCAACGCCGAGGCAAGGAAAGCGCCTTCTCTGACCTCTAACCCCTGGCCCCTAGCCCCTGCAGTTCTGGGCGGTCGGGCCTATTCGGCCCTCCCTTGTGCGGGGGCTCC
>JAPPKT010000510.1 GCA_028819675.1 Caldilineaceae bacterium
GCGGAGCCCCCGCACAAGGGAGGGCCGAATAGGCCCGACCGCCCAGAAATGCAGTAGTCAGTAGTCAGTTGTCAGAGAAGGGACTGACTCTGCCGCGAAGTCAATCTCGATATGGTTGGGGCTCCGCAGCGACCTGAGGTATGGGGAAGGTCTCCCCCATTTTGGGATGCACGTCCCTGGGAAATGGTCTTGCCTGAATTTGGCGCATTAAACTATAATTGGCTTGAGAATCTCCCGATTTTGGGACCCGCTTGTTCCCTACTCGAAATGGGCGCCATTCACACGAACATAACTCCCACTTTCATGGAACGCTTTTTGACCAAGGAGGTCCAAATGACAAAGCAACTTAGGTTTTTCAGTGTGTTCCTGGTTGCCGCGCTGATGTTAGCCGCATGTGTGGCACCGCAGCCGGCGGCCGAAGCCCCTGCAGAAGAGGCGCCCATGGAGGAGGCCGCTGCCGACATGAGCGGGAAGGTGGTCATCGCCTCAGGCGGGGTGATCCGGATCGGCGGCTCCTTTGCCCTGACCGGACCGATACCTGACCCCGGTCTGAATATCCGCCATGGGGCGGAACTGGCCATCGACGACCTCAACGCCATGGGGGGCCTTGAAGGATTCATGTTTGAGCTGGTGGCCGAGGACGGTGCTTGCGACGGTACGCAAGGTACAAACGTAGGCAATAAGTTCGCGGCCGACGAGACAATTGTCGCCGTCACCGGCGGCACCTGCTCCGGCGAGACATTCGGTCTGGTGCCGATTCTTCAGGAGGCGCGGATTCCCTTTGTCAGTCCGAGCGCCACCAACCCGGACATCACGTCCGCCGACTGCGACGTCTGCAACCGCGTTGCCTTGAGCGATGCACTGCAGGGGGCGACCGACGCGGACTTTGTGGTCAACAGTCTCGGACTCACCAAGGTCGCGGTTGTCCACGACAACTCCGACTACGGCAAGGGGCTGTCGGAGATCTTCCAGAGCGGCGTTGCCGGCCTGGGTGGCGAAGTCTCCAGCTTTGAAGGCGTCCAGGTAGGAGATACGGACTTTCGCGCCATGCTGGCCAGAGTCGGCGCCGACGGGCCGCAGCTCATCTTCTTCGGCGGCTACTCGACTGAGGCCGGTCTGATCGCCCAGCAGATGACGGAGACTCCCGGCCTTGAGGACACGGCCTTCATGAGCGTTGACGGCGCCTACACGCAGCAGTACCTGGAAGCCGCCGGCGACGCGGCAGAGGGCACATACGTTTCGTTCGTTGCCGGCGCCGACTCGGAAGATATGAACGCGGAGTTCGACGCCAAGTACATGGAAAAGTACGGTGTCAGCCCTGACGATCTCGGTCCTTTCCACAGTCAGAGCTACGATTCGGTGAAGTTGATCGCGGCCGCGATCGCGGCGGTTGCCTCCGTGGACGACAGCGGCAACCTCGTAATAGACAGAGAGGAGCTGATCTCCGCTATCCGCTCAGTCGATGCATTTGAGGGACTGACCGGCACCATCAAGTGCGACAGCATGGGCGAATGCGGGGCAGGTGGCGTACAGATCTTCCAGGTCGCAGAAGGCGGTTTCAGTCAGGTTTCCGGTTTCGGAATGGAGTAACCTCCAAAACCAAAGGAGAGGGAACTTGAAAGTTCCCTCTCCGCTCAACTCTCCATCAACTCTTTCAAAACGACAATGACTTCCAGCCCGGTGGAGGCGCATGCGGCAGGCACGGACGGCCGTGCTGCCGTGAAGCAATTTACCCGGGCATTGGGCGCTGCCATCGTAGTTCTGGTCGTGTGGAGGGTAACCACTGTAGGGCTGGCGGAGGGGTACCCTGCTTCATTCTGGATTTCCCAGGCGCTTAACGGCCTGGTTCTGGGCGGAGTCTATGCCTTGGTGGCATTGGGCTACACGCTCGTTTACGGAATCCTCTTCATGATCAACTTCGCCCACGGCGAAGTCATGATGATCGGCGGTATAACCGGTTACTTCGCTCTCCAATTTGCCCTGGCGCGCGGCTGGATGGAGGGACCCTGGGCGATCGTCGTCATCGCCTTGCTGACTATCATGGTCATCGGGATGGCAGCTTCGGTGCTAATTGGGGTCGCCCTGGAACGCCTCGCTTACCGGCCCTTACGCCAGGCGCCGCGATTGGTCCCACTGATTAGCGCTATCGGCGCGTCGCTTTTCCTCCAGTACTCGGTCCTGCTTATATTCGGGGTAAGCCCGCACAGCTATCGCAAACCTGCCCTGATTTCGGGCGGTCTGCGGCTGGGCGATGTGTTCATCCCCTACACCGGGGCCATAATCTTCATCACCTCCATCCTCCTGATGCTGACCCTCTATTTCATCATCCAACGCACAAAGTTGGGGCGCGCCATGCGTGCGGTAGCCGAAGACCGCGCCACGGCATCGCTGATGGGTGT
>JAPPKT010000380.1 GCA_028819675.1 Caldilineaceae bacterium
TCACACTCTCAGGCAAAAGGATCGTCGCGATACGGCACCTTTGGAAAGCGTCGCCCACCAGCATTGGGCGGCCACCGACGGGGCAAACGCACGCCGAACGGGCCAGTTGGGAATGGGAGTATTCTCCCAGGTCAAATCCCCGCAACTGGATCGTGTGCGTCAATCTCTCAGGTCAAGGACAGAGGCAACGGGCACTCTTTCGAGGCGCCCGTTTTTTCTTTCCGGAATGGGTCGGAGTCCAGAGGAGACCACCATGAGCCCGCAATCACACACAGCCCCGTCCAGAGCCTCCGGAAACGGCCTCGGACCCGTCTTCAGGTCAGCCCTGGCTCGCCAGATCGCCGATCCCAATTCAGACGCAGAGGGCTTGGCGTCACTGCTCCAGCGCACTGACTCCTTTGTGCCCCGGCACTTGGGACCCGACCTCGAAGACCAGAAGGCGATGCTGCAAGCCGTCGGTGTCGATTCCCTCGACCAGCTGATCGACGAGACGATTCCCACCCCGATTCGCTTCAATCGATCGCTTGACCTGCCCGCGCCCCGCCCAGAGTCCGACGTGCTCGACGAAATGGCCGACTTGGCCGGCCGCAATCAGCTATTCCGCTCCTTCATCGGCATGGGCTACTACGATACCGTCACGCCCCCGGTAATCCTCCGTAACATCCTCGAAAACCCCGGCTGGTACACCCAATACACGCCCTACCAGGCCGAAATCGCACAGGGCCGCCTCGAAGCCCTCCTCAACTTCCAGACCATGGTCAGCGACCTCACCGCCCTCGACATCGCCAACGCCTCCCTCCTCGACGAAGCCACCGCCGCCGCCGAGGCCATGATGATGTGCAAACGCGCCCAGAAACGCGGCGCCGCAGCAGAAACCTTTTTCGTCTCCGAAAAATGCCATCCCCAGACCATCGACACCGTCAAAGTACGCGCCGAACCCCTCGGCTACCAGGTCGTCGTCGGCGACCACAAGCACTACCGCCCCGATTCCGATACCTTCGGCATCCTCCTGCAATACCCCGACACCGAGGGAACCATCAGCGACTACCGCGACCTCGTCGAAGAGGCCCACGCCGCCGGCGCCCTTGTCGTCGTCGCCACCGACCTCCTGGCCCTGACTCTTCTGACGCCCCCGGGCGATTGGGGCGCAGACATCGCCGTCGGCAGCGCCCAGCGCTTCGGCGTTCCCATGGGCTACGGCGGCCCCCACGCCGCCTTCATGGCCACCCGCGACCAGCTCAAACGGCAGATGCCCGGCCGCCTCGTCGGCGTCTCCCAGGACGCCCGCGGCAGAACGGCCCTCCGCCTCGCACTCCAGACCAGGGAACAACATATCCGCCGCGACAAAGCCACCAGCAACATCTGCACCGCACAGGTCCTGCTGGCGATCATGGCCTCCATGTACGCCGTCTACCACGGTCCCGGCGGCCTCAAGAAGATCGCCCGCCGCATCCAGCTTCTGACCTCAATTCTCGCCGCCGAGCTCGCAAAACTGGGTTACACCACTGCGCAATCTGACTCCGGTCCGCTCTTCGACACACTCAAGATCACGGGCGGTCCCCGTACCCAGGACGAGCTGGCCCGCGCCGCCGCGGCACACCGCTTCAATCTGCGCCTGTACGCCGACGGAGGAGTAGGTCTCTCCCTCGACGAAAAGACAACCGTCGCAGAGCTGGAGGCCCTCCTGGAGATCTTCGGCAAAGCCTCCCGCCCTGACGCCTCCCCGCCAGCACCGGATGGCCGCTCGACCTACGCCGGGTCCGAGATGGCCGCGCTGGCTGGCGCCATCGATCTCGAGCTCCCCGGACCCTTCGCCCGCACCAGCCCCTACCTCACCCATCCGATCTTCAACACCATGAAGTCGGAAACCCAGATGCTCCGTTACATCACCAAGCTGCAGAACCGCGATCTCTCCCTTGCCCACTCCATGATCCCCCTCGGCTCCTGCACCATGAAACTCAACGCCACCGCAGAAATGATCCCCGTCACCTGGCCCAACTTCGGCGCAATCCACCCCTTCGTGCCCCTCGAGCAGACACAGGGCTACCTCGAACTCTTTGACCGCCTCGCCCACGCCTTGGCCGAAATCACCGGCTTCGCCGCTGTCTCCTTCCAACCCAACGCCGGCTCACAAGGCGAGTACGCCGGCCTCCTCGTCATCCGCGCCCTGCACCGCAGCCGCGGCGAAGACCATCGCGACGTCTGCCTCATCCCCTCCTCCGCCCACGGCACCAACCCGGCCACTGCCGTCATGGTCGGCATGGAAGTCGTCGTCGTCCGCTGCGACGAAGACGGCAACATAGACGTCGCCGACCTCAGAGCCAAGGCCGAGCAGCACAGCCGGAACCTCGCCGCCCTCATGGTCACCTATCCCAGCACCCACGGCGTCTTCGAAGAA
>JAPPKT010000585.1 GCA_028819675.1 Caldilineaceae bacterium
GCGGCACCAGGTGGTGGCCGGGCAGCTGATTGAGGACGGGGTGGAGCGGGCCGGGTTGGGCAGGCTGTTTGACAACCGGCTGCGGGAGTTCGAGCGGCTTTGCCGCAGCATCACGGTGCTGGGTGAGCTGACGCAGCGGGGGCTGGATGTGGTGAGCGGGGTGGGCGAGCGGCTGAGCGCGCCGCTGCTGGCGGCTGTGCTGCGGGCGAACGGGGTAAATTCCCAGTTCGTGGACGCGGGCGAGCTGATCATCACCGACGACCAGTTCGGCAACGCCAATCCGCTGATGGAGGCCACGCCGGCGCGCTGCCGGGACCGGCTGCTGCCGATGATGCAGAGCGGTGTGGTGCCGGTTGTGACCGGTTTTGTGGGCGCGACGGAGAAGGGCGTGCCGACGACGCTGGGGCGGGGCGGGTCGGACTACTCGGCAGCGATACTGGGCGCGGCGCTCGATGCGGACGAGATCCAGATCTGGACGGACGTGGACGGGGTCATGACGGCCGACCCGCGCATCGTCGAAACGGCGCAGTCGATGGAGGAGCTTTCCTACGAGGAGGTGGCGGAATTGGCTTACTACGGCGCCAAGGTGCTGCACCCCAAGACGGTCACGCCGGCGGTGGAGAGTAAGATACCGCTGCGCGTGCTCAACACGTTCAATCCCTCCCACCCAGGCACGCGCATCGTCGAGAAGACGCGCCAGCTGCACCACGGGGTGAAGGCGATCACGGCGGTGCGGGAACTGCGGCTGATTACGGTGGCGGGGCGGGGGATGATCGGTGTGCCCGGGATCGCGGCGCGCACGTTTGACGCGGTGGCGCGGCAGCGGGCCAATGTGCTGATGATCAGCCAGGGCAGCAGCGAGCAGAGTATCTGTTTCGTGGTGCCCGAGGCGGAGGGCGATGCGGTGGTCGGGGCACTCAAGGTGGAGTTCGCACGCGAGCTGGCCCAAAATATGATCGAGGAGATCAGCCACCAGCCGGACATTGTGATCGTGGCGGTGATCGGCGCGGGCATGAAGGGGACGCCGGGCATCGCGGCGCGGGTCTTCAATGCGCTGGGGGAACGGAATATCAACGTGATCGCGATTGCGCAGGGGTCGAGCGAGGCCAATATCAGCCTTGTGGTCCTGCATACGGAGGCCGATGAGGCGCTCCGGGCCATACATGATACGTTCGAACTTGGGAACGGAGCGGACTGATGGGGAACATCGCGGGCAGGTTTGCGGGGCAGGAGAAGCCGATCATCCTGTTGGGGCTGGGGGGCGTTGGGCGGGCCTTACTAATCCAGATCCTGGAACAGCAGTCGCTTCATGGCGAGAGGTACGGTCTGCGCATCCGTTTTCTGGCCGTGTGCGACAGCAGCGGTGCGGTCGAGGAGCCGGAAGGGGGATTTACGGAGGAGTTGCTGGCCGGGGTTTTGCAGCACAAGGAGGAGGGCGGCGGGCTGGCTTCCCATCCGCTGGGCCGATCCTACCGGAGCCTGGAAGCGGTGGTGGAGGAGCTTGGCAGGCCGGGCACGGTGGTGGTCGACTGCACGGCGTCGGACGGGACGGCGGGCGCGCTGTTGCTGGCGCTGGAGCGGGGCTGTCAGGTGGTGCTGGCGAACAAGAAGCCGCTGACGGTCGTCCAGGATGTGTATGACGGCATCAGCCGCAGCTCGGGCCGGGCGCGCTGGGAGACGACGGTGGGCGCGGGTCTGCCGGTGATCGCGACGCTGAACCGGCTGGTGTCGAGCGGGGACGCGATCGAGCGCATCGCCGGTTCTTTCAGCGGGACGCTCGGTTATGTGATGACAGGGCTGGAGGCGGGCCGCGCTTACAGTGAGACGGTGGCGGAGGCGTACCGGCTGGGTTATACGGAGCCGGACCCGCGCGATGACCTGGGGGGCGTTGACGTGGCGCGCAAGGCGCTTATTCTGGCGCGGGGGATCGGCTGGCGGATAGAGATGGAGCAGGTGGAGGTCAAGGGCCTGTATCCGGAGCGGATGGCCGGGCTGAGCGTGGACGGTTTTCTGGCGGAGCTGCCGTCTCTGGACGAAGAGTTCAGAGGGCAGGTTGCGGGCGCGGCGTTGGAGGGCAAGGTATTGCGCTATGCGGCCACGCTATCGGAGGGTGCGTGCAGCGTGGGTCTGACGGCGGTGGCGAAGGACAGCCCGTTGGGGCGTTTGACGGGAACGGACAATCTGGTCGAGTTCTACAGTCACTGGTACAACCCCAATCCGCTGGTGATTCAGGGACGCGGGGCGGGTGTGGAGGCGACTGCGGCCGGTGTGCTGAGCGACATAGTGGAACTGGAACTGCAGTAGTCAGCGGTCGGTGGCTCGGGACGGCAAGGTGGGGAAAAGACACTGGTGGCTAGACACGATGTGGGGAAGAATCAGCACGGTGGCTTGGCAG
>JAPPKT010000589.1 GCA_028819675.1 Caldilineaceae bacterium
GCCCATCTTGCAGACCGAGCATGTCCGCTCCCTCGAGCCCCACATCGACTTCGCCATCGCCGACGCCACCGACTACGTGCGCGGCGACGTCGGCTACGACGGCATCACCGGCGTCATAAAGCTCGCCTACGCCTGCGAAGCCCTCGGCATCGATCTCGAGTTCCACGGCCCCGGCCCCGCCCAGCGCCAGTGCATGGCCGCCATCCGCAACACCAACTACTACGAAATGGGCCTCCTCCACCCCAAAGCCCCCGCCAGCCACGAACCCAACCTCTACGTCGACTACGTAGACGACCTCGAAGCAATCGACGCCAACGGCCACGTCTCCATCCCGCAGGGACCGGGACTCGGCGTCGACATCAACTGGGATTGGGTAGAACGAAATCGCGTGTCAGTGGTAGAATACGGCGGCTAACACCGTAAATCATATACTCCGTAACGTATACGCATGATCCGATAGAGGCGCCACCGCAACGCTCGCCTTCCCAGGAGGACTCCCTATGACCGTCGCCACCGCCCCCCAACTCTCCATCTCTGAACTGCTGACCGCGCTCGAAGGCGTCACCGCCATCCCCTGCGCGCCCTACCGCGCCGGCAGCATCGACTACGACGCCCACCTGAAAAACATTCGCTACCTCATGCGCACCAACAATCTCAGCGACAACCGCCCCCGTGTCCTCTCCATCGCCGGCACCAGCCCCATCCACCAGATGACCCGCGCCGAGCAGGTCCACATCGTCGACATCACCACCCGCGAAATGGGCGACGAGGGCGTCTACGTCGCCGGCGTCCTCCCCAGCCCCCTCGCCGACGCCAAGGACCTCATCGGCGAGCTCTCCGGCCTTCAGCGTCCGCCCGACGCCTACCTCGTCATGCCGCTCGTCGGTGTCTACGACCCGGCTGGCATGTACAACGAGTTCATGGCCTTCGGCGAAGAGGTGCACGACCGCTTCGGCGCCCGGCTCATCTACTACTTCAAAGACAGCCGCGACCTGTCCCAGATGGGCAAGCTCTTCCGCGACGCCGAAGCCTTCATCGGCCTCAAAGTTGGCACCGGCGAAGACGACGTAGAACCGCTCGTACACGCCATCGGCGACAACGGCCTCGTCATCTGGGGCATCGGCGACCGCTGCACACGCGCCTCCCAGCTCGGCACCAAGGGCCACACCTCCGGCATCGCCGTCGCCTACTCCAAGGCCTCCGACGCCATCAACAACGCCCAGCGCGCCGGCGACCACGCCGAGTCCCAGCGCGTCGAGGACGCCATCTTCGCCCTCGAAGAGCTGCGCTTCCGCGACGGCCGCCGCTACAACTACTCCGCCGTCATCTCCGCCATGGCCCAGAGCGGTTTCGACGACATCGACGGCGGCGAAGGCGCACCCTTCAACCCGCCGGTCCCAGGCGATATAGCCCGCGAAGTCCAGGCCGCCATCGCCGACCTGGCCCAATACCACTAAGATCTGGAGCCCCGCAATGGCATCCCAATCCAGCGCCGGCCCCGACGCGCCCTCTGTCCTGCTCATCTCCACCGACCACTGGCCCGCCCATCTCATGGCCGGCGCCGGTCATCCCGCCGTCCGCACCCCGACCCTGGACAGCCTCGCCGGCGCCGGCGTCCGCTACACCAACGCCTACGCCGAGTGCCCCGTCTGCATCCCGGCCCGCCGCACACTCATGACCGGCACAACCACCCGCACCCACGGCGACCGCGTCTTCAAGGTGCAGGAACCCATGCCGCAGCTCCCGACCGTCGCCCAGACCTTCCGCAACGCCGGCTACCAGGCCTACGCCGTCGGCAAGCTCCACGTCTTCCCCCAGCGCGATCGCATCGGCTTCGATGACGTCATCCTTGCCGAGGAGGGCCGCCCCATCCTCGGTGCCATCGACGACTACGAACTCTGGCTTGGCGAGGAAGGCCATCCCGGCCGCTCATTCGCCCACGGCATGAGCAACAACGAGTACAGCTACCGCCCCTGGCATCTGTCCGAGGAGACCCACGTCACCAACTGGGCCACCGACCAGATGTGCCGCATGATCCGCCGCCGCGACCCCACCCGGCCCGGCTTCTGGTTCCTCTCCTACTGCCATCCCCACCCGCCCCTCGTCCCCCTCGAGTGGTACTACAATCTCTACCGCGACGTCGACATTCCGCTCCCCCATCAATCTGCCTGGTCCCAGGATTTCGACAATCTGCCCTACCCGCTCCAGATGATCCAGACCCGTTACGGCAACACCTTCAGCGACGAGGAGCTCCAGGGCATCCACCGCGCCTTCTACGCGCTCTGCACCCATATCGATCACCAGCTGCGCCGCGTCATCGGCACCCTGCGCGAGGAAAGGCTGCTCGACAACACCATCATCTGCTTCACCAGCGACCACGGCGACATGCTCGG
>JAPPKT010000131.1 GCA_028819675.1 Caldilineaceae bacterium
CTGTCTTTGTAGAAGACGAGGTGCCCGCTGCGCAGGAAGAGGTCCTCCTTGGTGAGATGGGGCGTGCGCACGCGATCGTAGCCGGCGGCCTCTTCGGTCTCTTTGGCGAGGCGTTCGAGCTCTTCGATGATGATGGCGCCGCGCGGCAGCCAGAGGGGCAGGCCCGGCCCGACCTCCTCTTCGAAGATAAAGATCTCCAGCTCGCGGCCCAGCTTGCGGTGGTCCCGTTTCTTGGCTTCTTCGAGCTGATCGAGGTGCTTCCTCAGCTCTTTGCGGTTGCGCCAGGCGGTGCCGTAGATGCGCTGCAGCATGGGGTTTTTCTCGTCGCCGCGCCAGTAGGCGCCAGCGACGCTGAGAAGCTGAAAGGCGTCGGCGACGATCTGGCCGGTATGCTCCACGTGGGGTCCCCGGCACAGGTCTTCGAATGTATCATGCTTGTAGGTGCTGATGACGGGCTTCTCAGTAATTTCGTTGCCGTATTCGTCGATTTCGCCCTGGGCCAGGCCGTCGATCAGCTCTAATTTGTAGGGCTGGTCGGCGAAGAGCTGGCGGGCCTCGGTGTCGCTGACCTCGCGGTAGGCAAACTGGTGCTTGCCGCCGATAATCTGGCGCATGCGCTTCTCGATCGTTTTCAGATCGTCCGGCCGGAAGGTACGCGGGGAGCCGTCCTGGTCGACGCCGAGATCAAAATCGTAATAGAAGCCGTTATCGATCGGCGGTCCGATCGCATACTTGGCTTCGGGATAGAGTTCCAGTACCGCCTGCGCCATTACGTGGGCTGCGCTATGGCGAATTTTATACAGGCCATCTATTTTAACAGCCATTTCCGTTGCTCCTGTGAACTTCAGTGGAAGTGGTACCATGCGCTACCACTTCGTTGTCTGATAACGAAGTGGGTTGCCGCCCGTGGGTGGTAAGACCATGGGCCGCCGGGGTTCGCCACTAGCCACTTTTAGTCAACCACGCAGCGCTCCACCAGGTAAGGTAGAGCAACTGCTGCATCCCCTTTACCAGCGGTAATGGGTCGATCCATTCGCTCAGGCGGTGGGCGTCGCCGCCATCGGTAAGGCCCACACAGACGGCGGGAATGTTGCGGCTGAGGGGCACATTGGCGTCGGTGCTGCTGATGCGCCCATCGCTGCGTTCTTTAACGCCGAGCTCCTGCAGAATCGTGGAAGCGGCCTGTACGAGCGGATGGCGAAAAGGGAGCCCGCCGGCGGGCCGATTGCCGATCCGTTCATGGCGCAGCGTCAGGCCGTCATTGTGCGCGCTGTGCGCCTGCGCGTGGCGCTCTACAATCTGTCCGATCTGCCCGTCCAACCAGGCGAGGGTTTCGGGTGATTCGCTGCGCAGGTCCAGCTCCATCCACGCCTCCTGGGCGATGGAATTGACGGAGGTGCCGCCGCCGATGCGACCGATATTGAAGGTGGTACGCGGTGTCTGGGGAACCTGCAGTTTGACGAGGTCCCTCGCCAGCAGTACGAGACCGTGAACGGCGCTGGCTGCGCCGAAATCACCCCAACTGTGGCCCCCCGGTGCGGCGGCGGATGTACGGTAGCGCCGTGCGCCCAGCGCCTGATGGACGATGCGGCCCAGGCCCATCCCTTCGAGCACGATCACTGCGCCGAGGGCGCCGCGCCCGTTGCGGGAAGGGTCTGCGCTACGGTTTGCCCCGTTGGTTTGCGCGGCCAGCCGGTCCACGACCCGGCGCATGCCGCGCAGATCGCCCACGCCCTCCTCCATCGAATTGGCGACCAGCCAGATGTCCACGGGCGGCGGGGCAAGTTGCGTCAAGGTCTCGGCCAGAGTGAGGAGGCCGGCAACGCCGGTCGAATTGTCGCCGATGCCGGGGCCGCGGATCAGTCCTTTGTCCAGACGGCGCAAGCGCAGGTCGGTTTCAGGCGGGAAGACGGTATCTGTATGGGCGGACACGAGCAGGGCGGGGCGGTCGTGTGGGCGCGGGCCGCAGACCCGGCCATAGACGTTGCCCAGCCCGTCCCGCTCGACGTCAGCGAGGCCGATGGCGCGCATGCGATTCTCGATCCACGCGGCCCGCTCAGCCTCGGCGCCGGTCGGGGCGGGAATCTGTTGGACGGCTATGCAGAGGTCGATAAGTTGCTCGAGCCGGCCGGCATAGGCTGCGGCTGCGGCCTCTACTGCGCTTCCGTGTGAAAGCCCATCAATCAACATGAAACACCTGTAACAACTGCATGTGCGTCTCTGCCCGCACGCAATTCAAAGAAGAACAGGGGCGCCCGGTGGAGCGCCCCTGTTGTATTGGCTTATCGCCGCGCCCAGAGGGCACCCATCGAGAGTCTATTCATACCAGCCTGAACCAATGAGCAGTCCGTCGTGGCGCACGGCCCAGGCGTGCTTGGTCTCCTCCTCGC
>JAPPKT010000209.1 GCA_028819675.1 Caldilineaceae bacterium
TACAACACGCCTCATCGACCTGGTGTCGATATTGGTGACAGGTGCCTATTTGAAGGTGTCTGGCCAGACCACGTCCCGCCAGTCCCATCGGTTCCCAGCCGGTGCCGGCCTTGTGCCTGCCCTCGCACCCTCCCCAACTGACGGACTCCACCGTGCGCTGTGGCCTGGCGCCTGCACTGCGTCTCGCCCAACAACGGCAAACAACGCCAGCCACCGCTGGCGCCGATTCCCCGCCAGACTGTTCCCAACCCGAATCTTTGATGCACCCGAAGGGGCAATGCAAAATCGATTAGGTAAAGAGGTATTGCCAGGCAGTATCAGAAAATCGCAGGTCGCGGCGGATTGGGCCGGCGTAGAAAGTCCGACAAAATGCGGTTTTCCCTGAGATTAATGCTTCATCTGCCTAAGTGCTATACTCAGATTCCAAGGGGTCCAATAGGGAAAGGAACTTGGGGAATGAGGCGTCGGCGAATTCAACAGGCAGCTGTCAGTTTGGACGGCCACGGGGCAGCCGGACGTGCCAGTCTTGCGCGCGTGAGCCTCCTCCTTATTCTTGTTGTCGCACTGTTAGGGTGCACGCGGGAGGCCGCGCTTTTCGATCATCTGGATGCAAATCGCCCCGCGCTATATGTCCCCACATCCGATGATGACAGTGCAATTGCCTTTGAAATCGGAGTCGGTACGCCTGCACGCGAGATTTCAGAGAAGTTGGCGTCGGCCGGGCTGATTCACGATGCCGAGCTCTTTGAGGCCTACGTGAGGTCTATTGGCCGGGCGCAGGAGCTGAAGGCGGGGACCTTCCTTCTAAGGGCCAGCATGACGCCTGTGGAAATTGCAGAAGCCCTGATGGCCCAACACGCAGCTGGCGTCTCGATTACGATACGTGAAGGCTGGCGCCTGGAGCAGGTGGCTGACGCGCTAGCAAATGATGGGATCGTATCGGGAGAGGACTACCGGCGCACCGCGCTGTTGCCGGACCTGACTGCCCTGAGCGAGATTGCCCCTTCCAATTCAGCAACCGCTCCACGAGTGGATCCGCCTTCCTGCTGCGACGTCAAGATTGACCGCTGGCCGTTTCTGGAAGCACGGCCTCAGGGTGCGAGCCTGGAGGGGTTCCTGTTCCCCGCAACCTACCAGTTGCCGGCCGTGAAGCCGACGGCCGAAGAGCTGATCGCACGCCAACTGGACGCGTTTGCAGCCCGAATCATGCCGATCTACCAGAAGGCAGTAGCCGAAGGTACGAGTCCCCCTGACCTGTATAGAGCACTGATTATCGCCAGCCTTGTCGAAAGAGAGGCAGTGGTGGCAGATGAGCGGCCGACTATCGCCGGCGTCATTCACAATCGCCTGGCCAACGGAATGTTGCTTGAGATTGACGCAACAGTGCAGTATGCAATGGGCTATCAGCCGGCAACAGGTCAGTGGTGGAAGACACCCGTTTTTCTGGAGGAATACCAGGGCGTCCACAGCCCGTACAACACCTATTTGAACAGAGATCTACCCCCCGGACCGATCGCAAGTCCCGGCGAAGACTCTTTTCGCGCGGCGTTGCGCCCGGAGCGCCATGATTTCCTCTATTACGTTGCGACTGGGGATGGCAGCGGAGGACATGCCTTTGCCAAGACTTTCTCCGAACACTTGCAGAACGTCCAGCGGTATTTGAACAGGTAATTGTTCTCCAAGACCAGGATAGGCATCCGTTCCCAGCCTTACTTCTCGCAGCCGGCCGATCGTATCATGTTCAAGCAGCCGCTGAACAGAGTCAGACACTCTTGGAGAAGAAAATGACTGCCAGACATCGTAAACCGGATTGTGTCGCCAGCGTGCGGCAGATGGGAAGTGAAGCCTGTCGCCAGATTAGTTGACACTGTCGGTGGGATTCCCTAGAATTCACTGGCGGGTCGGTGGCGGAATGGCAGACGCAGCGGACTTAAAATCCGCCGGGGTGATACCCGTGTGGGTTCGAATCCCACCCGACCTACTTTCGGTACGATCATCACTTCCCTACTGAGAGGCGAAACATAGCGGTCGCACGTCCAAAGTGCTCTTAACCGCTTAAGTTGCCCGGCATTCTCCTGGCTCTGGAGACTGGAATCCGACAGGCCCCCTTTGCCCCGAACGCGTTCCCTCCGGGGCTCCTCTTGGCACAGCCAATCCGGCTATGCGTGCCCATTGCCCGAGGCGAAACAACTGAATGCCGGCAGCCGAATAGTCGTAGCTCAATGGTTAAACTGACTTGACAAATCGTTGGCCCTGAATGACACTAGGCGCACCTCGCCCGACAGGAAGGCCAGCTCAGATTTCGATGTCTGGTCTGACTTTCTCAGGCAGGGTTTGAACACAGGGTTCGACAATCCACCGAATCCACTTCCGTTCATTTCTTTTCC
>JAPPKT010000314.1 GCA_028819675.1 Caldilineaceae bacterium
CAATCGAAATCGGACGGCAGCCCGGCATCCTGACCGCCGAAATCCTGGTCGGCTTCGGTTGGGCCGACGCTCCCTACTCCTCCAGTAGCGTCGTCGTTATCGCCGAGGACGAGCCGCACCTGCCCCATGCTAGGCGGCAAGCCAAGCGCCTGGCGCAGGCCATGTGGGACCAGCGCCATAACTTCACCTTCGACCAGGAGGTCGCCGCCTCCGCCGACGAAGCCATCGATCTGGCACTCGCAGCCGAGGAAAGCTGCGTTTTCATCGCAGATTCTGGGGACAACCCCACCGCGGGCACACCCGGCGACGTGCCCTACTTTCTGTCGCGACTCCTTGCCAAAGATGTTCCCGACGCCATTCTGGCCGGGATTCCCGACAGCGAGGCTGCCCGTATCTGTTTCGAAGCCGGTGTCGGAGCCACCGTTTCGTTCAGCCTCGGTGGAAAGCTGGACACTGACTACGGCGCTCCCCTGGAAGTCACAGGCACTGTGGAGCATCTCTGCCAACCCGATCAGGATTCGAAGGAGGTCGCGATCGCTACGGTACAGGTGGGCGGCGTTCGTGTCCTCATCACCGACCGGCGCACCTACTTCTCATCTCTGAACGACTTCCGAATGGCCGGCGTCGAGCCCCTGGACCATAAGATCGTTGTCGTAAAGCTCGGCTATCTCATGCCGGAACTGCGCGACGCCGCGCCGCGGGAAATCCTGGCCCTCACCCAGGGATACTCCGATCTGAATTTCACGCGTTTGCCCTACAGATACGTAACCCGCCCGATCTTCCCCCTGGACGAAGAGTTCGCGTGGTCTCCCGTGATTACGAATGTCGCGGGATACGGTGGCTGACTTCGCAATGTATAGACCAGCAGACATCGCAGCGCGCAGACGTGCAATGCTGTAACCGGTCACTCTGCGGCCGGTTCGCTGAAATCAAGGAGTACGAGAATGGCCGGACCCGGCATGGAACTGGTCGGTGAAGAAGAGATAGAGGAAGTCCTCCAGGTCTTGCGAGCAGGCTATCTCTATCGCTACGGCGTAACGACCCCCGACGGCGTTGACCCGCGCTTCCAGGGCAAGGTCTACCAGCTGGAGCGGGAGGTCGCTGCCATGTCCCAGGTAAAGTACGCGGTGGCCGTCAACTCCGGCACATCCGCCCTGTTGGCGGCAATGGCGGCGCTGGGCATCGGTCCCGGCGACGAGGTGATCGTCCCCGGCTTTACCTTTGTGGCGAGTATCTCGGCCATCGTCTACACCGGTGCCGTGCCAGTCCTGGCAGAGATCGATCGTACCTTCAACCTTGACCCTGACGACGTGAAAGCAAAGATCAGCCCCCGTACCAAAGCGATAATGGCCGTCCACATGATGGGCAACCCGGCCCGTTTGGAGGAGCTCAGGCGCGTCGCAGACATAAACAACCTGTATCTCATCGAAGACTGCTGCCAGGCCTTCGGCGCCGCCTACCGCGGCCGCCCCATCGGCTCTATCGGTCATGTGGGCGCCTTCAGCTTCAACATTTACAAGACCATCACCTCGGGCGACGGCGGCATGATCATCACCGATGACGAGGAGCTGTACAGGCGGGCCTTCGCCTTTCACGACCAAGGGCATTCCCCCTTGCGCACCGGCGTCGAGATCGGCCGGCGCCCCTTCCTCGGCCTCGACTTTCGCTGTACCGAGCTGCAGGCCGCCGTGCTGCTGGCCCAACTGCGCAAACTACCCACATTGATCGACCGTCTACAGACCAGTAAGCGGCACTTCAAGGCGGCGATTTCCGATCTGCCAGGCCTGGAATTCCGCGAAGTCCTCGATCCCGAGGAGGAGGTCGCCACCATACTGACGGTTATCCTCCCGGATGCAGATGTGGCCGCGAAGATCGCCGCAGAGCTGAAAAGCAAGGTCGTGGCCGAAGCCGGTTGGCACGTCTACAACAACATGGAACACCTGCTCGAACAACGTATGCCCACCCCGCTGTCCTGCTCGTTCGGTTGTCCCCACTACCTCGAAGCTGGCGGTTCGACGCAATACGCAAAAAGGATGTTGCCGCGCACCGACGACCTGCTGAACCGTTCGATCAATATCAGCATTGGCGTCTCCGACGCTGGGCTGGGCTCCGCCTTTGGCGTGACAATCAACGACGATTTGGACGTGGTGGCGGAGCGGGCCGACACCTTCCGCCGAGTCGCGGCCAGCTACCTCATCTGACTGCTCATACACCGGGAAGTGAGCCACCTGCGAAAATTCTGGCGATTCGTTTTTTTTCTTTTTGAAGTATATTAGAGGTGCCCGTGAAATCGGCAACGGATCATTTGTTTTCAAGAGTGAAAAAGAAGGGAAAGTCAATGAACGCATCCATAGCTGAAATCGCCCAATCTTTCGCACGCG
>JAPPKT010000406.1 GCA_028819675.1 Caldilineaceae bacterium
CTGCACGCCGGCACTCGTCGATCTGCTCCAACAGAGTGGCTGCATTGCCTGCCTGCACAACTCCATCCCCGGTGCCTGCCGCACATCCTTGTAGGTAGAGAAGCTGCGAACTGTAAGGACCCCCAACATATTCCCGGATCTCCTTGCCTTCAATGAACGCCCGCAAGACAAGGATAGCTGCCGACGCCAACAGGATGAGCAGGAAAACTGCCGAGACAATTCCCACCTGCCTGAACCGGGGGCTCTTCATATGGAGAGCGGCAGGACTTCGCTTGATGGTATGAGAAAGTTTCATTTCAGAGTCTCTGTAGAGTGCTTTTGACACCGTGCCTGGCTAGGCAAATCTGCCCGTTCAACGGCAGGAGTGCCGCCGAGGTTCCAACTCAGCTCAAAGAGTGCGAGCTCCTGACCCAGATTCGGTCAGTGGTCAAAAAGTCGTGTAGCCCACTCTCATCAGGGAGTTCCCAGGGCAGGTTCCGAAACTGTTCATCCCCCGCAATCAGCATTCAAGACTGAGCGCATCCTGGCGACCTACAACAAATGACCGAACAACAACAAGCCGAAATCCCCGAAGCCAGATACGATTCCGAACTCGCCGATGTCCAGCGCCGCATGGACGAAACCTGGGCCGGTGAAAGAGCGGTCGATCCGCGCACATATCCCTACTTCAACCCCGACTACCGCCTCCCCTTCAAGCACATCGGCCTACAAAAGCAGCTATTCCTCGACAACTACATCCTCGACGAGCTGATCGATGCCGAACGAACCATCCCGCCACCGCAAAAGGCAGAACCGCCCCTGATCGAGTTCGAGAACCTGCCCTGGGAACGCTACCACTTCACCTGCGTTCCCGCCGCCGCACTCTACGACCCGGACGACCGTCTCTTCAAATTGTGGTACAAGACCTTGGTCAGCGGCAACACCAACACCGCCCAGGGCACCGAAGTCGTTCTCTGCTACGCCGAGTCCGACGATGCCCTGCACTGGCGCAAACCCCTGCGCGAGGACTTTCAACCATTCGAGGACAGCCCAAAGACCAACATCGTCGTCCGCGACTTCGACAACGGCACCATCGTCCTCAATCCCGATCGCAACGACCCACAGCGGAAATTCCTCGCCGTCTACAATCCATCCATGGAGGCCACCGGCCGCGGCCAGCGCGTCATGTCCCGTGTCGCCGCCTCGCCCGACGGCATCCACTGGCACGTCATCAGCGACGATTCCCGCTTCCGCCACCACCACCAGATGCGCGTCATCTGGGACGACGCCTACAAGAAGTGGGTCGGCTACTCCCAGGCCTCCCACGCCTTCGCCAGTCACCTCCACGTCCGCACCATCGGCCGCCAGGAGAGCGACGACTTCATCAACTGGTCGCCCAAACAGATAATCCTCTCGAGCGACTGGGATCCCAGCGTCGGCCCCAATGTCGAGTTCCACACCATGTCCGTGCGCAAAGAGGGCGGCCTCTACATCGGCATCGTCGAGGAAGCGCACGGCGAACACCAGTGGCTCGTCAACCGCAACGGCAGCAACCAGCGCGATCAGTTCCACACCAAGGCCGCCCTCTACACCAGCCGCGACGGCCAACGCTTCTTCCGCGCCGACGGCTACCGGCCATGGGCCGACAACGGCCCGCCCGGCAGCCAGTACTACGGCTACTTCTGCCACACCGTAGCCGGCTACCTCCTGCACCAGGGCAAAATGGTCATCCCCTGTTCCGCCTTCCCCCACAAGCAGCGTGACACGCGCCCCGCCGGCGTTTCCAATCACGCGCCCCTCCCGTCGGCCGCAGCCTCCCGCCGCCACATCGAGGACCTGACCCGCTACGGCTTCGGCAGCCCCATGATGGATCATGTCCGCCCCGACCTTCCCCTGCAGCGGAGCATCGGCGCCATCGTACTGCGCGAGGACGGCTGGGCCGCGCTCCGGCCCAAATACGAAGCCGGCCAGGTCATCACCAAGCAGTTCGTGTTCGAAGGCAACGCTCTCCGCGTAAACGCCGACTGCGCCTACGGCCTGATCCGCGTCGCCCTCCTCGACCCCGAGCTGAAACCCTACCCCGGCTTCAGCATGGAAGACGCCATACCCCTTCACGCCCCCGCCCGCAAAATATGGCACCAGGCTGCCTGGAAAAACTCGCCCGACCTCCGCACCCTGTGGAACAAGCCCGTACGCATCTGCTTCTCTTTGCTGGAAAGCAGCCTCTACGGCTTCCAGTTTCATTACCGGCCTGACACCGAAAACGAAGGATCCTGAGCCTATGCTGACCAATGTCAACACGACCGATATCGCCGGCGCCATCAGGCTGGGATGCCGCACCATGTGTTCGGTCTTCAACGCCGATGACGACGACGTACC
>JAPPKT010000653.1 GCA_028819675.1 Caldilineaceae bacterium
CACTCCTGCGTCTGAACCTCCCCGCCGCTCTGGATGCAGTAAACGCCCGCTTTCTCCTCGCCGTCCTCGCCGGCA
Source organism: Caldilineaceae bacterium (assembly GCA_028819675.1). The sequence goes on from JAPPKT010000653.1 coordinate 76, forward strand.
TCGCCATTGCCGTCCTCACCCTCGCCTCCTGGCTCGAGTGGGTCCTGGAGCACCACCCTGTCCTCATCTGGAGCTTCTTCTTCGGCCTTGTGTTCGCCTCAATCGTCAGCGTCCGCAAACGCATCCGTTACTGGAACGCCGCGCTCTTCGCCGCCCTGGCCGCTGGCGCAGTCGGCGCCTACTTCGTGGTCGGTGCCGTCCCCGTACAGACTCCTGAAGCCCCCTGGTTCCTCTTCCTCAGCGGCATGCTGGCCATCTGTGCCATGATCCTCCCCGGCATCTCCGGCTCCTTCATCCTCGTTCTCCTCGGCAAATACCAGTTCGTGCTCGCCGCCGTAAACCAGCGCGATATAGCCAGCCTGGCCATCGTCGGCGCCGGCGCCGTCGTCGGCATCGTCACCTTCGCACAGGTCCTGGCCTGGCTCTTCAAGCGCTACCACGACGCCACCATCGCCGTCCTGATCGGACTCATGGCCGGCAGCCTGCGCAAAATCTGGCCCTGGAAGGAAACCGTCGCCTCCATCATCGATCGCCACGGCGAAATCCTGCCCACCGTGCAACGAAACCACCTGCCCCCCGCCCTGACTGCAGAGGTCTACCTTGCTCTCGGACTGGCTGTCGCCGGATTCGCCGTCGTAATACTCCTCGACCGACTCAACCCGTAGGGGCACCCCTTGTAGGTGCCCTCGTACGCGCCACGACTGCCTTTCCCCCACTTTCCCCACCAACCCGTAGGGGCACCCCTTGTGGGTGCCCTCGTACGCGCCACGACTGCCTTTCCCCCACCTTCCCCACCCACCCGTAGGGGCACCCCTTGTGGGTGCCCTCGTGGACAAAAAGACGTTCTTTGCGCACCTTCGCGGATAAATTGTTTTTGTCTGCCAGTGCAATCAAGCGGGGATAAACGGGGAACCACAAGAATCAAGAACCTACCTTAACAGCCTGCTCCTCCTCCAACCGCACCGGCGTCGTCCTCCTCGGCTCCCTCACCCAAAACGCCATCAGAACAAGTGCCATCACCCCCACCACCAGCGCAACACTGAACAGGGCCCTATAGCCCAACGCACCCGCAAGCCAGCCCCCCAGAACCGGCGCGCCAATCAGAATCGGCGCCAACAACGTGTTTGTCAGCCCGATATACGTCGGCCGGTCCTCCGGCGCGCTGAACTCCAATATGATCGGCAGCGAAGAGGTGTGGTCTGCAGCCAGGAAGGTCCCCAGTAATACGAAAGTGATCACCAGTCCAATTGGCACGGTTCCGATAGCGTAAGGCGAAATAGCCGCTCCAGCCGTCTCCCCAACGGGGGCCGCGCGGCCGATAACCAGCGCGCTCAGCGGCGCAACTGCAACAAAAAAAGCCGCCCCCGCCAGCACCGTCTTGTGACCGACCCGGTCAGCCAGCATTCCGCACAGCGGATTGAGCACCGCCTGCGTCCCCACCAGCACCGCCGTCAGCAGGCCAACGCCTCTACCGTCAAGAGCAAACATCTCCGTCCCGTAGACCGCGAAGAATCCCGCGCTCATCCCGCCCAGATTCACCATCGACTTGCTTATCAGGTAGCGGCGATAGTTGATGTCACGCTTCAACACCGTTGTCACGCGGCCCAGGTAACGGATCAAGGGGGCCGCTTTCTTCGTCACCTCGCTGACTGGCTCCCGCGTTGCGGCCAACCCCATCCACGAAATAACCACAAATGCGAAGGCAATAAAGAATAGCAGGGCGAAGTTGCCGGGGAACGCACGGCTGACTAGAATCCGCCCGACGAAATAGGCGCCAACTACCCCCATCAGCTGTCCCAGCCCGTGGCCCAACCCCAGCCAGATACCCCGCCGCCGCACCGGAATGACCTTCGCAATCATGTCCAGCCACGGCGGCGTCCCCAGCCCTGCCCCCGACGCGGCCATGCCAATGCCCACTAGCACCGCGATAAGCGCTATAGCTGGACTTTCAACTGCAAAAAAGAGGATTGCCAGACCGATCAGGAGATAGGGCAGCCGCTCAAGGAAGAAGCCGATGACCATCACGAACGGCTTCTTGTAGGGCATGCTCTCGGCCAGGTTGGCAGTCAGCAGTTGGGGAAGGTAGAGGCCTAGCGACCACATCGCCGGGACAAGACCGATCACGAGTTTGGAATCGGTCAACTGGCTCACCAACACCGGGACCACAGTTTCTCTGGAAATGAAACTGATGCCCAACGTGATGAAAGTTATGTCCCACAGACTAACGGAGAAATTCCAGGTTGTATCGTCGTTACCGCGCCCCATCGGTGCCGGCCCCGC
>JAPPKT010000028.1 GCA_028819675.1 Caldilineaceae bacterium
ATGCGCATTGGCTACGCGGAGGCCCAGCAGTGGGTCTGTGACGTCGATGTGGTACCGATTCCCCTGAGCACGCTCGCCAGCCGGGCATACGCCGATCAGAGGCGCCGGGAGATCGACCCGCAGCGTGCAGCGGCGTCGGTTTCCAGCGGTTATCCCAAAGCCGGTTCAGATACCGTCTATCTGTCGACTGCGGACGGCGAAGGGAACGCGTGCAGTTTCATCAACAGCCTCTACCAGGGAACGGGCAGCGGGTTGGTTGTGCCCGGGAGTGGGGTCAGCCTGCAGAACCGGGCCGCGCTGTTTGTACTTGACCCCGACCATCCCAACAGTCTGGCTCCGAACAAGCGCCCCTATCACACGATCATCCCGGCGATGACGACTCGGGGCGGGGCGCTGCATGCCAGCTTCGGCGTGATGGGGGGCTATATGCAGCCCCAGGGACATCTGCAGATGCTGGTCAACATGGTGGCGCTGGGCATGAGCCCGCAGCAGGCCCTGGACATGCCCCGCTGGTCATTGAGCGGCCCGCATGCAGGTTTGGGCGCGGACGAAGGCGGGGGCGTGTTGTCGATAGAGGAAGGCTGGGATTACGATATCCTGGCGGAAATGTCCCGCCGAGGACATCGGGTGGTGCCGGTGAACGGGGCGGGGCGGAGCGGTTTCGGCGGCGGTCAGATAATCGTCCGCGATCCGGAAAGCGGCGTCCTGACCGGTGGGAGCGACCCGCGCAAGGACGGCTGCGCTGTGGGCTGGTAACGAGAGCCCGGCGGCAACAATTGGGGTGCCCCTGGCATCAGGCAAGTCCGAGGTTATTGAATGGGTCAAATCTCCACGGTGTCATTTGCACCGGTTCGTCAGAAGATGGAGCACGCGGGTCTGGACGACCTGCTGATTCGCAGCTTTGAACATTACTACGCCCAACTCTGCGCCGGCGCCACAGGATACATCCCCGGCGCCAGTGCACGCCCACCATCAGATATAGCGCACAGCTCCACGGCCGCCGGTTTTCATGAAGAGGGCCTGGAAGCGCTCGGCCGGCTCGTCGTCGTGAAACTGAACGGTGGACTCGGTGCGACGATGGGTCTGCACGGGCCGAGATCGCTGCTGATGGTGAAAGACGGGTTGCGCTTTCTCGATATAATTGTCCGCCATGTCCTGTACCTGCGACGGAAGATGACGACCCGACTGCCTCTCATCTTCATGAACAGTTACAGCACACAGGAAGCTACGCAGAAGGCGCTTACCGACTATCCGCAACTGACCGAATGCGGCGCCGGGGCCTTACCCCTCACTTTTCTGCAGAACAAAGTTCCCAAGATATGGCAGGAGACTCTGCAGCCCGTGGTGTGGCATCAAGACCCGGCAAAGGAGTGGTGCCCACCCGGACACGGTGACATCTACCTCACCCTGCACATGAGCAGCATGCTGAGAAAGATGCTCGCACTCGGTTACGAATACATGTTTGTCAGCAACGCCGACAACCTGGGTGCAACGGTCGACACCGACATTCTCGGCTATTTCTCAGCCCGCAAGCTACCCTTTCTAATGGAGGTTACCGCCCGAACTGCGGCCGACCGCAAGGGGGGGCACCTTGCCCAGAGTCCCGATGGACGGCTTCTGTTGCGCGAGATTGCCCAGTGCCCGCCAGAGGAGATTGCACAGTTCCAGGACATTGACCGCTACCGGTTGTTCAATACCAACAATCTGTGGATTCACCTGCCCTCGTTGCGAGAGCTGCTGCAGGAACGGGATGGTTTTCTGGATCTGCCGATGATCGTGAACAACAAGCCTGTGGATCCTTCGCGCCCGGACTCCCCGCCGGTCTTCCAGTTGGAGACGGCAGTTGGCCTGGCGATCTCCGCATTCAAAGGGGCGCAGGCGATCCAAGTGCCGCGCGACCGCTTCATGCCGGTCAAGAGATGCAATGACCTGCTTGCGTTACGCTCCGATGCCTACCGGTTGAGCCAGGAACAGTGCATCGGTCTGGATCCGCGGCGGGGTACCGACCCCTTTCCTGCCGGTGCGCCCCTTGTCGAACTGGACGATCGTTTCTACCAGTTCATCGAACAGATCCAGGAACGATTTCCCCACGGGCCGCCTTCTCTGCTCCGATGCCGCAGCTTTTCGGTTGCAGGCCCTTACACCTTTGGCGCCTCAGTCACGGTGGAAGGCGACGTCTGTTTGTCAAACAACTCGGACACGCCGGTCGATATCCCCGACGGCGCCATTCTCTGCGGTTAGGCAGGCTCTCTGCGGGCGGGAAATGTCCGGCCGCGTGGGCTGCTAGCCGTGCCGCTTGCGCATCTGTTCCAGTAGCAGCGACTTGCCCCTGTGATAGCCGTGC
>JAPPKT010000469.1 GCA_028819675.1 Caldilineaceae bacterium
TATGGAACGCTCCTTCCTTCATCAACTCTCGTATCTTATCGAAATCAGCACCGCCTCGCAAAGGAGACAGCAGGTCTACTTCGTCATCACGTAGTAGGCAGAGCCGCAGTTTTCCGTCGGCGGTGAGACGTACGCGGCCGCATCCCTGGCAGAATGGTTCTGTGACACTGCTGATAAAGCCGAGCGTGCCTGCTGCGCCTGGGATGCGAAACGGGCGGCTGGGATCGACGAAGTCGTAACTGGCCTCTTCCAGCTCGCCGAAGACCGACTCGACATTCTGCCGGATCTCTCTGAACGAGACGACATGGCTCAATTGAAAGTCGCTGACCTCTCCAAACGGCATCATTTCAATGAAGCGGACTTCCCAGTCTTTGTTCAGAGTCAGGGCGGCCAGATCGATGACGTCTTCCTCATTGAAGCCGCGGGTGACAACGCAGTTCAGTTTAACCGGACGCAAGCCAGCCCGCTCGGCCGCGTCGATTCCTCGCCATACGTCATCAATATCCCCCCAGCGGGTAATGCGGCGGAAGCGGTCCGGATCGATCGTGTCTATGCTGATGTTTACACGGTTGAGGCCGGCATCGGCCAGGGGTTGCGCCAATTCGTGCAGGAGCAGAGCATTCGTTGTCATGGCCACGTCGCGAATGCCAGGGACTGCAGCAATTCGGCTTACCAACTCCACTACGCCGGGACGAATCGTTGGTTCACCCCCTGTCAGGCGAATCTTGTCCACTCCCAGGCTGGCCCCAACGTTTACCAAAAAGATGATTTCGTCGTCCGACATCAACTCGTGCCGTGGGCGAAACTGCATCTTTTCCGGCATACAGTAGACGCAGCGCAGATTGCAGGCGTCGGTCAGGCTAATGCGCAGATAGCGGACGCGTCGACCATAGCTATCGTGGGTCGGCTCAGTCATCGAAACCAACTCTTCCGCGCCGGGCGGAGGCGACAGGGTTACGCTGCCGTATCTGTTTCGATGTTTGTGCCCGTTCTGCCCGGCAACCGCCGCTTCGGTTAAGGGCAGTTCCTGCAGATTCGGATGGCGTAATGTCGTCGGCATGCTTGCAGATTCCCCAAGGGGTTCCGTTCGTATTCTCAGAAGATCAGTTCAACATTATGTGACTTGGGCCCAGCCTCTTCGATTTCTACCTGCACTCGAAAACTGCAACAGCTCTGACCGTCAGCGATGGCCTGAACGCGTTCACAACTCTGTCCGCTGAGAGATTCCATAAGCGCCAGATCCATGCAGCAGAGTTCCTTGTGCTCGGCGGCCACTCCCGTGTAGGGGCAGTTGTGCGTATGCAGTAGTCCGGTAGAAGGTTCCCACTGTGCCAGGTACCCTCTTTCGTTGAGAAAGGCGACGACTCTATCCATACGCTCATCGAGCCTCTCTCCTGCCGGGCAATCGAGTGCAACGGGCTGGGCCATCTCCTGCGCCAACTTTCGAAAGCAGCCGTCAATCTTGTCAGGAGGCAGCATCTGTTTCATCTGGCGAACGACACCAGCCGTAAGCAAGGCGAAATTGTCGGGAAAATGCGCATCGGCGTCAGCGGTCAATGCGTAGATCTTTTGTGGACGACCGACCTTTCGGCGTCCCTTGGCCTTGGTCACTGTGATCAGATTGTCCGAAAGCAAAATGTCAAGATGATACCTTACCGATATGGGAGCCATGTCCAGGCGTTCAGCCAGCGCACCGACCGATGCCTGGCCATCCTGTTTGAGTATTTCCAAGATGCGATTGCGAACAGTCTGCACAGATGTACTCCAAGATTTAAACCTAGCAGGTTGATACCTATTCTAGCAGACTGAGTGGGCATTGTCAAACATTTTTATGAACAAATTCATAAAAAATTATTACGGAGACTGCACTGGTACGTTAGGTCTGGCATCGGGAATGTCCTGACAAGTATCTCACGCGTGGGCACGTATACGTTTTGGGGGAAATGGTAAATCCTTACTCTGGCTGAAGGGTCTGATTGAGGTGGATAGCACGGCGTGGGAAGTGACACGCTATCCTGCCTACCAATCTGACTGCAGTGGACGTTTTTTTGGGTGCATCCCAGACTTTGGGGTGGGAACAGTCTGGCAGGGAATCAGTGCCAGCGGCGGCTGGAATCGTTTACCGTCTTTGGGCGAGACGATGTGCAGGCGCCAGGCCTGGCCGTACGGTGGAGTCCGTCAGTTGGGGAGTGTGCGAGGGCCGGCACATTGCCGACACCGACGGGGATCTGATGGGACTGGCGGGACGCGGCCAGGCTGGACATCTTCAATCAGGCACCTGTCACCAATATCGACACCAGGTCGATGAGGCATGTTGTAGGAGAGGGGGCGTTGGGGGGGG
>JAPPKT010000122.1 GCA_028819675.1 Caldilineaceae bacterium
ACCGGCGCGAAAAGACGCCAAGGGACCGCTCGCGGCCGTTGCGTTATCTTTCACCGGAGGGCTTCCCGATCCTGGTGGGGCGTAACGCCCGCCAGAACGAGATCGTCACCTTCGACGAGGCGGGCCGGGATGACCTCTGGCTGCACGTGCGCGACGGGCCGGGGGCACACGTCGTCATCCGTTGCGGGGGGCAGCCGGTGCCGGAGTTGACCCTGAACGTGGCGGCCCGGCTTGCGGCCTGGTATTCGGGGCAGCGGGGCAATGCGGGCGCCGCCGTAGCAATCACGCCGCGGCGCTTTGTCACACGCATGGCTGGCGGACGGCCGGGGCAGGTGCATTACCGCGGCGAGGAGACGATCAGCGTCGCGGCTGAACTGCCGGAGGAGAGTGAGCAGTGGGTGGCGGCAGGGAAAAATTAAACAAAGCTGATTTTTCAGACAGACAAGACTGTTTCGGGACAGACACATGGACTTGAGTCGACTCTGTATTCACACGATTACAACGAAGCCCTGGCCGATCGAAACGGCGATCGAGCGTTTCAGCGCGCACGGCGTCGCCGCGATGACAGTCTGGCGGGACGCGCTGGAGGGGCGAGATGTCGCGGCCGCGGGCATGCAGATCCGCGATGCGGGAATGGAGGTGGTCTCGCTGTGCCGGGGCGGGTTCTTCCCGGCGGAGACGGAATCGGCGCGGCAGGAGGCACTGGACGACAACCGCCGCGCGATTGACGAGGCCGCGGCTCTGGGCGCACCGCTGGTGGTTCTCGTCTGCGGGGCGGTGCCCAGCCAGCCGCTGGATGTCGGGCGGGGCCAGGTTCGGGACGGGATCGAGGCGGTGCTGCCTCATGCAGAGGCCGCGGGGGTCAGCCTGGGCGTGGAGCCGCTGCATCCGATGTACGCGGACAGCCGCTCCGCCGTCAACACGATGGGACAGGCCAACGACATCTGCGCCGGTATCGACTCGCCGTTTGTCGGGGTGGTTGTGGATGTCTATCACCTGTGGTGGGACCCGGACCTGGAGCGGGAGATCAGCCGTTGCGGGGAGATGGGCAAACTTTTCGCGTTCCACGTCTGCGACTGGCGCACGCCGACCGAAGACCTGCTCCTCGACCGCGGGCTGATGGGCGAGGGCTGCATCAACATCCGCCAGATTCGGGGCTGGGTTGAGGAGGCCGGGTTTGACGGGTATAATGAGGTCGAAATCTTCTCAAACCGCTACTGGGCGATGGATCAGGAGCAATTCCTGGAGCGGGTCGTAGAAGCCTACACAAATCATGCTTAATCCCTCAGGCTTTTGCCGGCGCCGGGCAGACGGTGTCGCATAAGCCTTTGGCGGTCCTCGGGGGCCGCGCATCAATGGGAGTACTTCCTACCTATGGCTGAAATTGCAGTTGGCGTAATACTGAACGGCGTAACCGGGCGGATGGGCACGAATCAGCATCTGGTCCGTTCGATTCTGGCGATCCGGGAGCAGGGCGGCACGGTCACCTCGGACGGGGACAGGATCATGCCGGAACCGGTGCTGGTCGGCCGCAATCCGGACAAGCTGCGGCATCTGTCGGCGGCGCACAATGTGAGCAAGTGGACGACCAATCTGGACGAGGCGCTGGCGGACGATCATAACAGCATCTACTTCGATGCGCTGGCGACCAACCTGCGGGTGCCGAATACTTTGCGGGCAATCGAGGCCGGCAAGGCGGTCTACTGCGAAAAGCCGACCGCGGGCAACATCGAGGATGCGTTACAGCTGGCGCAGGCGGCGAGCGATGCGGGGGTGAGCAACGGCGTTGTACAGGACAAACTGTTTCTGCCCGGTCTGCTGAAGCTCAAGTACCTGATCGACACCGGATTCTTCGGCCGCATTCTGGCGGTGCGCGGCGAGTTCGGCTACTGGGTTTTCGACGGCAAGGACCAGCCGGCGCAGCGCCCCTCCTGGAACTACAAGAAGTCGGAGAGCGGCGGCATCGTTCTGGATATGTTCGCGCACTGGCGCTACGTCATCGACAACCTTTTCGGCCCGATCAAGCGGCTCTCCTGCATCGCGGCCAACCATGTGCCGGAACGCATCGACGAGGAGGGCGCGCTCTACAACGCCGACGCCGATGACGGCGCCTACGCCATGTTCGAGCTGGAGAACGGGATCATCTGCAACTTCAACTCTTCCTGGTGTGTGCGCGTGCGCCGCGATGACCTGCTGACGATCCAGGTGGACGGTACGCGCGGCAGCGCGGTGGCGGGCCTGCGCGAATGCGCGATACAGGGCGACTCTTTCACGCCCAAGCCGGTCTGGAACCCGGACATTCCGCAACCGGTCCAGTTCTACGATACGTGGCAGTGGATGC
>JAPPKT010000627.1 GCA_028819675.1 Caldilineaceae bacterium
GGGGGGGGGCGCCCCCCCCCCACAAGGGAGGGCCGAATAGGCCCGACCGCCCAAAAATGAGAAGAGAGAGTAAAGAGGAGTGAGGAGAGAGAAACACCTTTCGTCTAGTCGGGCGTCGCGCACTGAATAAGACTTAGTAAACGCATTCATTGTTCACTTGCCCAAGATGGCCAGATTCCTGGCGGATCAGAACCGCGGATCAGAACCGCTCATCAGCATTGGGCGCGTCCATTTGGCGTGACTGCTTACTTTCCAGCCGGGACTTTTGTGAATATTGTATAGTCATGGGGTTGATCCCAAGGACTGATCTGTGGTACAATACTCGAAATGGACGGGTTAGGCTGCTGCAGTTCTTGAATCCGCCCTTATTTTGCACGCCAATTTGGCATCAGGAGGATGACCATGGCAGACACAAATAACCTTTCCGGTTCATCTGAGAAGCTCTCAGACAACCTGAATGGGCATGTGCCGTACCCGGGTATCCCAACAACGACAGATGGAGCCGGCTCGGTAGTTTGGGCCGAGACACACATAACACAGGCGGCTTGCGCCTATCCGATTACTTCATCGACAACAATGGGCGGTGGCTACGGCTCGGCTGTCGCCAATGGCGCCCGCAACCTTTGGGGCGACCGGTTGATGTTCCTGGAGCCGGAGTCCGAACACAGCGCCGCGGCCGCTTGTGAGGGATTTGCAGTGGCCGGCGGCCGGGTCAGCAATTATACATCCGGCCAGGGCCTTATTCTGATGCACGAAGTGTTGTACACGATTTCAGGCAAGCGCCTGCCGGTCGTATTTCACATTGGCGCACGCGCACTTACAAGCCACAGCTTGAATGTTCACGCCGGACATGACGACGTCATGTCCGTTTCTGATTCCGGGTGGGGTATTTTGTTCGGACGAACTGCCCAGGAGTCGGGCGACCTGGCGCTAATCGCACGCCGCGCTGCTGAAGATAGCCGCACGCCCTTTTTCAATGTCCAGGATGGATTCCTCACGACGCACACTGTTGAAGATGTCCTGCTTTGCGAACCGGAGATGATGAAGGAGTACATCGGCAAGCCCGAGGACAAGCTGGTCAATCTGTTCAACCCATATAACCCAGTTATGACCGGAGTTGTCCAGAACCAGGACAGCTACATGAAGGGCAAGATTGCGCAGCGGGACTACTATTCTCAGGTAGGAGACGCTGTGCAAAATGCGATGGACGAGTTCTACCGCCTGACGGGCCGGCAATACCAGATGCTCGACACTTACCGCATGGAGGATGCCGAATACGCCATCGTCGGTATGGGCTGCATGATCGAAACAGCCAAGGCGACCGTCGACTACATCCGGCGTGAAGAAGGGATTAAGATTGGGGTCGTTCATATCACTTGCTACCGACCATTCCCAAGTCAGCAGATTGTAGAGGCATTGAAGCATCTGCGCGGTTTCACCGTTCTCGAGCGAATGGATGACCCGATTGCGCCGAACAATCCGGTAACGAACGACATCAAAGCCGCATTTGCAGATGCGTATACCGGAAGCCCGGGATTTGCAGCTATCGACGACATTCCCAAGATTTTCAGCGGGGCGGCCGGTCTGGGGAGCCGCGACGTTCGGCCAGGGCACTTTATATCGATTGCGCGCAACATGATTGAGGAAGGCCCCCGCTTCTTCGTGGTAGGTATCAAGCATGACCTGGCACTGCCGATGAACGGCGACCCCGACGTGCGCCCCAAAGGCGCATTTTCGATGCGCGGTCATTCGGTGGGCGGCTTTGGCTCGGTCACGACGAACAAAGTCATCGCCACCATCGCCGGCGACATTTTTGGGAAGAAGGTGCAGGCCTATCCCAAGTACGGTTCGGAGAAAAAGGGTCTACCCACGACGTACTATCTGACAGTGGCGGACGAACCGATTTTGACTCATTGTGAACTTAACAACGTTGATTTCGTTCCCATGAACGACATCAACGCGTTCTTCACCAGCAATCCTCTTGCCGGAATACAGACCGGGGGTACGCTCTTTGTGCAGACCAACAAGTCAACGCCCGAAGACGTGTGGGCAAACGTACCGCCCAAGGCAAAGGACCTGATTCGAGAGAAGCAGCTGCGGGTTGTGGCCGCGGACGGTGCAAAGATCGCCCGTGAAGAGGCCCCGGTTGCCGACCTGGAAGTACGTATGCAGGGCATTGTTCTTTTGGGGATTTTCCTGCGGGTGACGCCATTTGCAGGCGACGCAGATCTCGATGACGCAGATGTCATGGAACGCTCCGAGCAGGCGTTGCGCAAGTACTTTGGCAAGCGAGGCGAGGCGGTCGTCCAGGCCAATATGCGCTGCGTAAGGCGCGGCTACGAAGAGGCTTTCGAGATTCCGTCGGAGATCATCGCGCAAGACATTACCTCGCCCGTGCTGGTTGAGGGTGCAGAGATTACACTGTTTGCTTAGTCATTCGACGGCATCAGAGGTAACGGTGCTTAACCTACCTGAAAGGCGGTAACTCCTATGGGTGTTACGGTAAATACGTTCGACATTCGAAATCTGACGCGGACGGCGAACGGCCACGACACAAGTGATGGAACTGAGGTACTGGCCGGATCGACGGTCGAAGGCACCAATGGCCATGACAATGGCTATGAGGCGTCGATCATCGATGCCCACGACTTTTTCGAGAGGGTCGTGCAGGAGTACAACGAGGGGCCGGGACCCGAATCGCTAGAGGCCGATATAGGCGTGGCGCGATCGGTCATCCCAGCCGGAACCGGCGCGTATCGCGATTTCAGCTACATTGCGCCAGAGATTCCCGAGTACATTCAGGAAAACTGCACCGGCTGCATGAGCTGCGTCACGCAGTGTCCTGATACCGCAATTTTAGGCAAGGTTGTTACGGATGACGAGTTGACCGCTGCATTGGACGACATAGAGGATGACGCCGAGCGCGGATTCATGTCGAAGCAGTTTGCCGAGACCAATAAGTTCTACAAAGTTCCGGCCAAGAGAAAGAAGACACCTGGAAAGTTCGGTATCTTCATTGACCCCACGAAGTGCAAAGGCTGTGCAGAATGTGTCGAGGCGTGTGATGACCTCGGTTACCATGCGCTGAAAATGATCGAGAAGGAAGATACGACCGTTCCCATTTACCAGAAGAGCATCGACTTCTTCCGCAAGCTGCCGCCGACGCCGCAGGAGTTTATCAACGAGCGCGTTGCCGTCGACATGATGCTGGCCGAGCAGAGCATGTTGTACGTTGGCGGGGCAGGTTCCTGCGCAGGTTGCGGCGAGGCGACGGCAATCCGCATGTGGCTGGCAGCGCTGGGCTACAAGTACGGATCCGAGAATATCGGCATCGCCGCAAGCACGGGTTGCAATACGGTTTACGGCAGCACCTATCCTTACAATCCATATATCGTTCCCTGGAGCAACTCGCTATTTGAAGACGGCCCCACGTTCGCCATGGGTCTGCGTATGCGCTGGGACCAGTTGGGCTGGCAGGACAAGCAGCTGTGGGTTATGGGCGGCGACGGCGCGATGCTCGACATCGGTTTTCAGGCGCTGAGCCGGATGCTGGCAAGCGGCATGAACATCAAAGTGCTCGTGCTTGACACTCAGGTCTATTCCAACACCGGTGGTCAGACAAGCACAGCCTCCTTCACAGGTCAGGACTCCAAGATGTACTCGCATGGCAAGGTTCTTGCGGGCAAGCAGGAGATGCGCAAGGAGTTGGGTCGTATCGCGATGATGCACCCCCATACGTATGTGTCGCAGACGGTCCAGGCCGTCCCCAATCACTTTTACAAGTCGATTCTGGAAGCTGCCGAGTTCGAGGGGCCGGCGATTGTAAATGTGTTTACGACCTGCCAGCCTGAGCACGGCGTGGCCGACAACATGGCCCGCCACCAGGCCAAACTGGCGGTAGACAGCCGTGCATTCCCGATGTTCGTCTATGATCCTCGCAAGGGCGACACGATTCGGGAGCGACTGAGCCTTCAGGGGAACCCGGCGGTTAAGGAAGACTGGTATACGATCAAGAAGACGGGTGAAACGATTGATTTCATCACATTCGCCCGATCGGAAGGCCGTTTCTCCAAGCAGTTTGACAAGGAAGGCAATCCGTCTGAGGTACTGATGGCAGCACAGGCCGACCGGCTTGCAAACTGGCATCTGCTGCAGGAGATGGCTGGAATTCGCTAATTGATGACTGTACAGACGTTTGCTGGTTTTCTCGAATTTCGCGCGAGGAGCAGGAGATCGAGATAAGGTCTCCCTGCCGAGAATCGCGTTTCCAGACGAAGAGTGCTACGTAACGGGGTGCGGCAACGCACTCCGTTTGTTTTGGGCAGAGTGACTCCGGGTAGGTCCACGAGATGGACGGAGACGAACCTGGACCATTTTGCGGTAGACAAGGGAAGTGCGGAATGAAGCTGGCCGACAACGCCACCAAAATGGGAACTGCTGAAGATCGTGCAATCCAGCCGAATTCAGAAGCGGCGGAGACATCAGGCGGACTAGCGCCCCCTGCGTCGATCACGACGGACGTCTTGCCTGCGGACTCGGCCACCGACCTGGAGGTGCCGGCCCTGCCGACGGAGCTGCTCCTTGAGATGTATCGCAAGGCATTGGCGATCCGGCTGATGGAAGAGGCGCTTCTGGCAGCTGCCGAAGAGGGGCAGATCGGGGGTGCGATGCACACTGCGATCGGCCATGAGGCCAATGCCGTTGGCGCCGCCCATGCGTTGCAGCAAGGAGACTATGTTACATGCACCTATCGCGGCCACCATCATGGACTGGCGTGGGGAATGGATCCGGGGCGGGCCATTGCCGAAGTTATGGGCCGCAGCGACGGCTTTGCCAAGGGCAAGGGTGGCTCGATGCACTTTGTATCGCCTGAGAACGGCATGATGGGAGCGAACGGCATCGTCGCCGCGCAGGTTCCCCACGCCGCGGGCCTGGCCCTGGCGAGCCAACTGCGCGGCGAGGACAGGGTGGCGATTACTTTTTTCGGTGACGGCGCGCTGTTCCAAGGGGTGATGCACGAGACGTTCAACATTGCAGCCAAGTGGAAACTGCCGCTCATCTTTTACTGTGAGAACAACCGATACTCGGAGATGACACCGATCTGGCGCACCTCTTCGATCGAGGATATCTTTCTGTTTCCCCGGGCATACGGCATGGCGACGATGCAGATCGACGGCAACGATGTTGAGGTCGTTCACGCGGCAGTGCGCCGGGCTGCAGAGCGGGCCAGGTCGGGCTCGGGCCCCACTTTCATCGAGGGCATCACGTACCGCCTGGCCGGACACATGGCCGGGGACCTGGAGACCTACCGCCCGCCGGAAGAGGTCGAGAAGCAGCAGGCATACGAACCGCTGGTTGTATTGCGGAGTAAGCTGTTGAAAAGAGGTGTAGACGAGACCGCCATAGCCGGCATCGACAGGGAAGTCGATGACATGATTGACGAAGCTGTGGCATTCGCTGAAAAGAGCCCATGGCCAGACGCAGCCGAGACGTATCGGGATGTCTTTGTTGACTCCGCTGCCAGTAACGCTTGAGGGCTGAACCGTTGGAGGCACAGGTCGAACCGGCAGGTACTTTCGGAACGCGAGACTCATTTCTATGCGAAGAACCACCTACATTCAGGCGATAAACGAAGCGCTGAGAGAAGAGATGCAGCGTGACGAGAACGTCTTCCTTATTGGCGAGGACATCGGCCACTACGGCGGGTTGTTCCGGGTGACCCGCAACCTGCTAGACGAATTTGGCGACAAGAGGGTATTAGACACACCCATCAGCGAGCAGGCTTTCATGGGTATGGCCCTGGGGGCGGCAACCGTGGGGATGCGGCCAGTTGTAGAGCTGATGTATATGGACTTCACGCTGGTGGCCGCCGACCAGATATTCAATCAGATTGCGAAGTACCGGTACATGACGGGCGGTCTGCTAAAGGTTCCCGTGGTGATACGGGGCCAGCAAGGCGGCGGCAAACACTACGGCTCCCAGCACAGCCAGTCGGTTGACAGCCTCTACGCTCACTTTCCCGGCATCAGGGTTGTCGCGCCGGCAACGCCCTACGATGCCAAGGGCCTTCTAAAGACTGCCATCCGCGATGACAATCCAGTGGCCTTCCTTGAGCACAAAATGCTTTACTTCACTCGTGGAGAGGCACCGCCGCCAGAAGAGGAGTACCTGATACCTTTAGGTAAGGCGGACGTTAAGCGGGTTGGCACCGACGTGACGATAGCGACATTCAGCTACTGCCTGCACCAGGCCCTGGAGGCGGCGGAGACACTTGCGGAACAGCACGGCGTCAGTTGCGAGGTTGTGGACTTGCGAACAGTCGAGCCGCTGGACACGGAAACGGTGTGGGAATCGGTAGCGAAAACAGGAAGATTGCTGGCAGTTCACGAGTCCTATGCGAATTGTGGCGTGGGGGCAGAGCTTGTGGCCCGGGCGTACGAGGAGGCCCCGTACCTGCTGAGGGCGCCAGCCCGGCGGCTAGGTATGGCACCGGTTTCGATACCTGTCTCACGCGTGCTTGAGGAGGAGGTCCTGCCCTGGAAGGAAGAGATCGTCGCCACTGTGCTGGAGATGAAGGGGCGGTAGAAAGGTAGATTCATGGCTACGGAAGTAACACTTCCCGAGTTGGGAGAGGAAGTCGAGGACGTTACGATCAGCCGCTGGCTCGTGAAGGAAGGTCAGCAGGTCAATGCGGGCGACCCACTTCTGGAGATAGCAACCGACAAGGTGGACACTGAGGTTCCGGCTCCTGCGAGCGGGACGCTGCTGTCTATTCGCTTTGGTGAGGGAGAGATCGTCGAATTCGACGCGGTCATTGCCGTCATCGGGGAGGCAACGGCGGAAACTGCCCCTGCGCCGCCGGTCTCTTCCACCGCTGATGACGGAATGGACCAATCAATCTCTGAAGTCGCGTCAGGCGAAACGACAGTTTCCCCGCCGGGCGATAAGCAAGTTGCCCAGAGCAGGGAAGTCAGAGCCACACCGGTAGCCCGAAGGTTAGCGGCCGAGGAGGGCATCGTCCTTTCTTCGGTTCGCGGACGTGGCGGCGAGCAACTGACTAAGGGTGACGTGGAGGCATACCTGGAGGAGTTGAGAAGCACAGGCGGTCCTGATCAGGAATTCCTTACTGAAGAATCAGTAGAAAATCAAGACGATGCTGCGTCTCTCGACAGTTCATTCGTTTCACTCGAGATTCGGCGCCTGGCGGCGACATATGATATCGACTTACGAGAAGCCGCGGGTGGGCGACCGCTCGGCACGCTGACCCGGCAGAAGCTGATTGAATTCGCGCGCGAGCAAATGGGGCTAACTCATCTGACCGCGGCGGCAATCGACCATGTTCCCGCAAAAGCCGGCGCGTCCAAAGGGGGGCAAAGTACTGATTCGAAGCCAGCGACGGTGGACAGCGCGGCAGGCGAGCAGAAGGACAAGGGTGAAACGCTGATCCCCCACAGCCGCATGCGCCAGATCATCGCCAGAAACATGGTGCAGAGCGCGTTTACTGCGCCCCACGTCACGACCGTTCACAGTGTGGATATGGGTGCTGTAACCGGCCACTACCAGGCACATAAGGCGGCGTTCGCCCAGCAGGGTGTACGGCTGACTTTGACGGCATATATCGTGGCGGCCGTGGTGGAGGGTTTGCGGACGGTGCCGGCAGCCAATGCGGAGTGGACGGAAGAGGGGCTGAAACTCAAGCATTTTTACAACATCGGCATGGCTGTCGCTCTTCCGGCTGACGCCACCGGGGTTGGCGGGCTGATTGTTCCAGTCATTCACGATGCCGGTGACATGAATCTGATGGGAATTGCGCGCCAGGTAGCCGACCTAGCGACGCGTGCGCGGGAGAATAAGCTTAAGCCCGCCGACACACAAGGAGGCACATTTACGCTGACGAACTATGGAACTTCGGGGAGTCTTTTCCAGACACCGGTGATCCTGCAACCACAGGTTGCCATACTGGGGACGGGAGTGATAGAGAAGCGGCCGGTGGTCGTCAGTACCGGCAAGCCTTATGAAGCCAGTGTGGAGGACTACCTGGCATTTCGCCCGATGATGGACCTGGCCTTGAGCTACGACCATCGCGTCCTGGACGGGGCGAGCGCTGATGCCTTTTGCGGGGCTGTAAAACGTGAACTGGAGGGGTGGGCGGATTCGAATTCGCTCTGAGTTGTCCTTGTACAACTCGCGCAGCGCACAGCTGCGGTGAAGGTTGGTCTATCGGGAAGAAGAGTGGAGGTAAACGAAGCTAATGCCGAATCAGTTCTGACGCAGCAGGAGTTGATCGGCAAGTTCCAAGAGCAGGGAACGACCGGTTGGTTCACCCAGGGCCTGACGAAGGGCCTGCATGCCATCGTTGTGGTACTTGAGTACCTGAGCTTGCGACCAGCGCTTTGCGCCAGTTTCATCCAGCAGCGCGATCGCCTCCTGCAGGTTCTCCTCGGTTATGCCCCGGCGCCAAAGGAATCCAAGACCTTTCCCTTCGTTTGATTGCTCCAATGCGTAAAGTAACGGAAGACTTTTTTTGCGTCGGAGGATGTCATTGCCTGCCGGCTTGCCCGTTACTTTCGGATCGCCCCAGATTCCCAGAATGTCATCTTGAATCTGAAACGCCAGTCCCATGCTATAGCCAAATCGGTACATACATCTGATCACAGCATTTTCGGCGCCGCCGAACAGTGCCCCTAGCGCGGTCGACCCTGCGATCAAGGCCGCTGTTTTGCCCCCGATCATGTGCAGATATTCGGCGACGGAAACATCTTCGCGCTCCTCAAAGCTGAGGTCAAGATGCTGGCCTTCCGTCAGTTTTATGCAGATCTCGGTAAACTGGCCGACAGCTGCGAGTGAGCGACCGTTCGCTCCTGATGATACCGGGATTCCGACAGCAGAACCGGTCGTAGCCGACGGTAAGAGGGCGGAAAAGGCGAGGGCGAACATGCCGTCGCCAACATTTATGGCCTGGGGCACGCCCCACAGCGCCCACAGGGTGGGTCGGTGCCGGCGGGTCTCGTCGCCATCCTCAATGTCATCATGGACAAGCGAAAAGTTATGCAGGATTTCAGTTGCCGCGGCCGCTGGCAGGGCCTCGGCAGGATTGCCTCCGACTGACTGACAAGCCAACAGGCAGAGTAGCGGTCGGACTCGCTTTCCTGCGGCAAAGGAGTCGGGGCGAAGCAGTTCATCGGCCCACCCCATGTGGTAGTGCATCATGGCATAGTGGTTGGCCTGCATAGGATGCGTGCTGGCAAGAACGGACCGCATTTCTTCTTCAAGGCGCGGCAGCCACAGAGAGGCGAAGTCCTCCAGTGACCCCTTCTTCAACTCAGTGGAGTTCGCCGAAGGGGAACCGAGTTTTCTGCCGCCGGACGAATCCGTTTCCAACCCAGCCTCCGATTCGTCAGGTTGGGTGACCGCGGCAGGGTCGTCTGAACCGAGTTCTTTCCCGGCGAAGAATCGTTCGTGCTTTTTGTCCTCTTTCCGGTCCTGCAATCGAGAATCCTGTCGCGTTCGTGTTGCAGAGTGTGTCGGCCCTGGAGTCAGATCGGTCGTGCTCACAAGGACGCCGGGCTTCCGCAGCTCTTGATTGTTGCGGGAGCCGCTGGCGAACATGGCGATGCGCAGCTCCTCGACAAGGATGTCGATCTCTTCTTCAACCGCTGCGGATGATTCTACGGCTCGTTTGAGAAACGGAGCAGCCAAGCCTACAAGATCTGCGCCAAGTGCCACAGCCTTGGCGATGTCCTGGCCGCTGCGAATGCCTCCGCTGGCAAAGACAGGCAGGTCGGGCCGGCCGGCTTCTGTTCGGGCTGCGCAGACATAGGAAAGACTGGTGACGGTGGGGATGCCCCACTCACGATAGGCTGCAGCCAGCCGTCGATGGCGTTCGGTCGGTGCGCGGTGCTTTTCGACCTCGCTCCAGGAAGTACCGCCGGCGCCTGCCACGTCGATGGCACTTACACCGGCGCCGATCAAGCGTCGTGCGGCCTGCCTGCTGATTCCCCAGCCGACTTCCTTGGCAATTACAGGGACACTGATCTGGGTGCAGACCGCTTCGATTCGGGATAGCAGTTCACCCCAGCGGGTATCGCCCTCAGGCTGCAGGACCTCCTGCAAGGGGTTCAGATGCAGGAACAGGGCGTCCGCCTCGACCATGTCTACTGCGCGCCGGCAGTGATCGACCGAATAACCGTAGTTGAGCTGCACTGCCCCCAAGTTGGCGAAGACCAGTGCGTCGGGTGCATGCTTGCGCACGGAAAACGAGGCCTCAACCTTGCTATCCTCCAGTGCGGCGCGCTGGCTTCCAACGCCCATGGCGAGGCCTTTCGCTTGCACGGCTTCTGCCAGTCGCCGGTTGATAAGTCCTGCCTGCGAGGTGCCACCGGTCATGGAGCTGACCAGGATCGGCGCAGTCAGGCGCTTTCGGAACAGGACGACACTGGTGTCAACGTCTGCGAGGTCGATCTCGGGTAGGGCCTGGTGCATGAAATGGTAGCGTTCCAGACCCGTAGTCAGCTGCCGGAACCCGACATCTTCATCCAGGTTTATGCGTATGTGCTCGTCTTTGCGACCGGCAGTGGACAATTAAGCTCTCCCACAGACTGCAATGTAAGGAACAGAAGGCAGACTGGCTTCCTCAGGTTTGACCGCATCTGGATTTGAACGGAGTGCCAAGCAGGTAGAATGAAAGGGCAAGAGTGTGCTTCCCGCCCTGCTTTGCGTACCGATGAAGGACCGAATAAGTCTCTAAAAAGACGTGTCGGCCAGCTTCTTTCCAGATTCGTATCGAAAATCGTAACTCTCTTTCGATTCTAGTGTTATATGATTTATAATGCAAGACATTCGCATTAAATTCTGAACAAGTATATCGACCAAAGGAGGGACGAGAATGTCAACAACTTTTGAGCAGGTGCGCGATATTATAGTGGATCAGTTAGATGTTGATCCTGATGAAGTAACAGAAAATGCCAAGTTCAAAGAGGATTTGGATGCTGACAGTTTGGACCTGGTTGAGTTGATAATGTCTTTCGAAGAGGAGTTTGGCGGCGAAATCAGCGACGAGCAAGCCCAGGAGATCGAGACGGTCGGCGATGTAGTAAGGCATCTCGAGGCCCAGGCGGTCTAAATTGCCTGCCGGAACACAGTCTGTTTGTTCAAAGCGAGTTGTGTATGCAACTCGCTTTTTCTTTTGGTGGAGATGAGTATAGCCGGGAGAGGTGTGGTGGCGTCCTCTTCAGTTTACAGGGAAAATACCACATTGCTGATCATTGCCGGTGGCAGCAGTCGTCGTATGGGAACGGACAAACTCTTGCTGCCGGTGCCTCCAAAGGAGATACCTCTGGTCCGGCACGTGGCCGAGCGACTCCTGCCGCTCGTAGGAAACGTGATTGTTATCGCAAATGACCCTGGCGTCAGTGATGCTGTTAAAGGTCTGGCTCAGGCGGCGGTCCAACACGGGCAGGACGGGATGCATTCCCGCACTGTCGTCAGGTGCCTACAAGACGATACGCCGGGAGACGGCCCACTTGGCGGCCTTGCCACTGGCCTGCGGCGGATCGACGGTTGGGCCTTGACTGTAGCCGGTGACATGCCGTTTATTTCAGCGGCATGTTGCCGGTTTCTGATTGACAATACTGGCGTGGGCTGCGATGCGGTGGTGCCAGTTCTCGATGGGCAGTCCCAGCCGCTGCATGCAGTATACAGCCGGCGTTGCCTGCCTTCAGTCGAAAAGGCGATGGCGGCGGGTGAGCGCCGCATGGACAGCTTCTGGCACGAAGTACGAGTGCGCCTGATTGCGGCCGACCAGCTGCGCGCCTTTGATCCTGATCTGCATACATTCACCAACGTAAACACGCCGTCTGAGTGGAAAGAGGCTCGTGCTCTGCTTTCTCAAGGGTGACCACCAGGTGTTAGAATGGGGCCAGCCCGTCAGGGAACAGTGCTGAGACAGCATTAGATTGCGGAACAGTGTAGGGTCGCAAAGGTCTTTGCAAGGGAGAATTGACTCCTTCCATGGACTCCGGTAACAGCGAAAACTTCAAATTCCGAAATGGTTAAGAATCGCAGACGCTCGGTGCAGCAGAGAAGGACTGACTTCACAAGGCAAGGCCGCCGCCAGCCAGTGGAGGAAGGCGCGGTCGTTAAAGACTGGGGAGGCCGCCTTCCCGTCGCGTTGACCTTTCCCAACAGCTACTACGTTGGCATGAGCAGTTTGGCATTTCAATTGCTCTATCGGTGGCTGAACGCGGAACAGGATGTAGTCTGCGAGCGTATATTCTGGCAGAAGGGGGCGGCGGCGTCCGGTCAGCCATTGCTGTCGCTAGAGAGCGGACGTGCTGCAGACGAATTTGCCATCTGGGCGTTTACCATTTCCTGGGAGATGGACTACTTCAACGTAGTCGAATTGCTGCGCCAAGCCGGGATCCCGCCCCTGGCACAGGAGCGCCTCCACAGCAGCCGCTGGGACGGGTCGCCCTGGCCACTCATCATTGGCGGTGGGCCCGGAATCACGATGAACCCGGAGCCGATGGCGCCATTTTTCGATGCCGTTCTCATCGGTGAAGGCGAGGAGGCCGTTCCCCAGTTTATTGAGATCTGCCGCGATGCGCTGCACGGGGACCGGGAGGCGCTCCTGCAGAGACTCGATCGTCAACCAGGATTCTACGTCCCTCATCTTCGTCCTTCGAATCGCGACCACGCAGACTTTCGGCCGGTTGAGCGGCTGTGGGTGCGGGAGCTGCCCGAGTACGAGACGCAGTCGGTCCTCTACACGCCGGATACGGAGTTCAGCGGCATGCACCTGATGGAGATCGCGCGCGGCTGCGGGCGCGGGTGCCGCTTCTGTCTGGCGGGGTACGTTTACCGACCGCCGCGCGAACAGCCGTTGGAGACGCTGTTAGGCTGGGCCCAAACGGCGAAGGCCAAGGGACGCGACCGAATTGGCCTTGTCAGCGCCGCGGTCAGCGACCACACGCAGATAGATGAACTTGCAAGCGAACTTGCGGGCATGGGGGCATCGATCAGCGCCAGCTCGATGCGGATGGATCCGATCAGCGTTCCATTGATCCGGGCGATGGCTGAGGGTGGGACGCAGACTCTAACGGTAGCGCCTGAGGCAGGCAGCGAACGTCTGCGAAACGTTATCAACAAGACCCAGACGGAAGAGCAGATGATGCGGGCTGTGGGCCTGGCGGCCGAACTGGATTTTCCCCAGCTCAAACTGTATTTTATGACCGGCCACCCAACGGAGACAGACGAAGATATCCAGGAACTGATAGACTTCACGCTCAAGGCGCGCCAGGTTTTCAGGCGGCGGCTGGCGATCAATGCCACACCGTTCGTGCCAAAGGCCCATACGCCTTTCCAATGGGAAGCAATGATGCCTGCGGCGGAGTTGAAAAGGCGTCAGCGCACGATCAACAAGGCGCTGGCGCGGCACGGCGTTGAGGTGCGTGCGGACTCGCCGGAATGGGCTGAGGTGCAGGCTGTGTTGAGCCGGGGAGACCGCGCCTTGGCCGACGTGCTCCTTGCGATTCCGCCGGGCCAGTTGAACACGCGACTTTTCTTCCGAACCATGGAGAAACTCGGGCTGGAGAAGGAACATTATCTGGGCCAATGGGAAACGGGCAGCCCTCTTCCATGGGATATCGTGCAGAGCGGGGTCAGTGAGAGCTACTTCAATTACGAGCTGCGTTTGGCAACGCAGGAGCGCACAGGCCTTTCGTGCCCGCCCGACACGGCTGGCTGCCTCACCTGCCAGGCGTGTGACGACGACTGGGCATTTCGTTTTGGCGCCAGCGAAAACCGCCCGATCAAGACAACGAAAGGCGGGGCGTGGAGGGCCCAGGACTGGCTGCCCTGGACGAAGCTAAAAGCCCAAGAACACGAAACCAGCCTGGGTAATGTCACGATTGAGCCGATTCCTCTGGAATGAAGTCGATCCAACTGAGGGCAATCTTCCTCCTGGAAGAACTGGCGGCGCAAAGATTCGGGATCGGACAATAGGGACCAACAGTCAGAAAGATGCGGCGCATTTGCTACAACAATGGCGTAGTGGCCTATGCCTTTGAAAGTCTTGCCTCTTTTCCTCTCCAGGCCCATGTAAGCGCGCGTCACGGGGGCGTTTCACCAGAGCCCTGGCACAGTCTGAATTTCAGCTACAGCAGAGGCGATGAGCGTGAGCGAGTGCTCGAAAACTTCGCCCGCTTCTGTGGCGCGATCGGCAAGAACCCCTCCGAGCCCGTACGCACGCACCAGATTCACAGCACCAATGTTGCCCAGGTAGACTGGGAGGACGCCGGCACACGGAAAGCGAGGTGCGACGCCCTCATTACTGATGCGGTTGATCTGCCACTATTCCTCGTATTCGCCGATTGCGTGCCACTTGTAATCTATGATCCAGCACACCATGCGCTGGGAGCCTGCCATGCTGGCTGGCGCGGCACCGTCGAAGGGATGGCGAGCGCCGCGCTGAAGGCGATGAAGTCGGCTTTTGGTACGGACGCGTCAGACGTGCATGTAGGAATCGGTCCCAGTATCGGGCCTGAAAGCTATGAAGTCGGCGAGGAAGTCATTGGGAGGGCGACTTCAATTCTACCTGGCGGCGAAAAGTATCTGAAGGGGGGCCAAGGCGTCAAGGATAGGCTTCTTTTCGACCTTTGGCAGGCAAATGCAGACCAGCTTACCGCTGCGGGCGTTCCGGAAGGGCAGATCGAACTGTCTGGAATCGACACTGCGCGCAGAACGGATGAATTCTTCAGCCACCGGGCCGAAGAGGGCAGGTGCGGGCTCTTTGGACTATTGACGTGGCTGGAACCGCGAGGGCAGGGGCATCGTTCGCAATTGGAGATATGATACAATTGGTCAGGACAGAAAAGACTATACTCTGAAGAGGCAATTCGTCCGGAGTGCAGAGCAGTATCGCAAATGGCGCAGGCGGAGTCGCCGACGTGCGGCCCAATGTAGTGTTCACGGGTTTCGGGGGTTGTAGCCGCTCTGCAATATGTCTTTTCGGGTTGATTCTGCATGTCGGAAAACGAAAACCAGTTTGAAGAGCTGCTGCGGAGGCTCGGTCTCGATTCTCTACCGACGTACCAGCAGATCTTTGAATCGATGGACCCTTTGTCATGGACGCTGGTACTGCTTCTTTCAGGAGCAGTTTTACTGGGCGTCTTTTTTACATTGAACACACGGTACCGTTTTCACGCCTTCCAGGAGGCCGAGGCCACACCGGAAATCCTCCTGGCCCGTTTGAAGCAGGATCCAACCTACCTGACGCCAGCATCAATAATCAATCGACTCGGCGCAGATACGACTTTGCTGCTACTGGAACACGGAGACCAGATAACTGCCCCACAGTGGCGGTCGATGTGGAACAGGGTACGTGAGGAGCTACTGGGTCTGCTCTCCTCGCAACACGCGTTCGGCCCGATATACGCTCTGGCCCATTACTACCAGAGCACAGATACGCAGGAGCCGGACAGCATGCGAATCCGCCGAACCGCGCTGATTCACAAGCTGGGCCAGCGCCGGCACCTTGAACCCGGCGTCGACGGCATGGCGGCCCAGCTGCGGCTTGTACGACATCCCGCCGAGCAACTCGGGGAACTGGGTTTTGACGGACCTACGGTCTGGTTGGAAAGTCATGAGGAAACCATGCCAATCCAAGGTCCGATAATTCAGATGGATTCGGTGCGGTTCGAAACTGTCGATCGAGCCAGTGTCAATCTTCTCATTCAGAGAACGCCAACAGTTGGTGGGAACTTCAGTATTCGGATGGAGAAACGAAATGAGATGTGGGTCGTGGTCGGCGAGCAGGTCAACTGGGCGTCATAGCAAGGTGTCTCCTGGCGCGTGTGAAAGTCCGCCCTTCCTGCCGCCCCGTTTCCCCTTTCACATGCGACCGTCGTGCAGTTCTAAAGACAGCAACTAATGAACGAATTAACGTTGACGCTTGCCGACGCTCTGGGCTTCCTGAATACGCTCGTCTCGTCGGTGGTTGTGATTCTTGCCTTTTCGCTTCTGGCATACACATTAACCTATAATTTCCGCCATCCGGTGGCGCGTCGATTCGCTTTTCTCCTCGGCCTTGTCATGGTGACTTATGCATCTGAAGTCGCCTTGACACAAGTGGTCAGCGCCGACTCGGCGTCCAAGTGGCTGCGATTTGAATGGTTGGGAATCGCGCTCCTGCCCGGCGCTTACTTTGCCTTTTCCTACGCTGTCCTGCGTACGACGAATTACCACACCGATCGCCGCAGGCTGATCAATGTCGCGATTGGCATTCTTTCGGTGGTCAGCGCGCTTCTTGCCTTCTTCACGACAGGGTTGGTGGGCATCGTTGAGTTTGACCCGCTCCTCAGCTATCTCTCTCCTGGCGTCCTGTTCTGGCCTTTTGCAGCATTCTTCGCCGGTGTCGTCATACTATCCCACTGGAACATCTGGAAGGCGCGGCAGCGGTGCCTTACCGCCGAGAGCCGCAAGCGGATGACCTATCTGTTGCTGGCTTCGGCAGCGCCCGGCATCGGTACCTTTCCCTATCTGATTGCGTTGGGCAAAGCCTCAGTCGGTCTGCTATCACCGGAGTTGATTCTCAGTCTTGCCATCGTTGGAAACAGTGCGGTCGGCGCGATGCTGATCGGTCTGAGCTACACAGTGGCTTTTTTCGGGGTATACACACCAGACAGGGTCGTGCGTTACCGTTTGATTCGCTACTTCGCCCGCGGACCGGTTGTGGCGATCATTGTCATTTTGGCAGTGCAGACGATTCCCACCGTCGAGCTCATACTTGGCCTGCCACGCAATATCGTGTTATTCAGCGTCATCACCGGTGTGATCGTAGCCGCACAGGTGATCCTCAGCGTGTCCCGAGAACTGACCGACCGGCTGGTTTACGGTGAGGACCGGCAAGAGATCGCCTGGTTGCGCGAGTTGGACAGACGCCTTTTGACCACAACCGATCTGCGCCAGTTTCTCGAGAACCACCTCACGGTATTGTGTGAGTTGCTGCGCGTCCCTTCGGGCTTCGTGGCTGCGGCAATCGGCACCGACCTGATCCTTGAAGCGATGGTCGGACCGGAGGGAACGCGGCAGGAGATCCTAGATGACAAGGATTGGAGCGATGCCATGAGCGAGGCGCTGAGCCATGCCCGCAAGAACGGCAGAGCCAGTCCTGCGGGAAAGACACAGTTTGTGGAAGGCGGAGCGGTTCCTTGGGAAAATGGCCGAAGGTCAGCCCGTCAGATTGCGCCAGAGCCGGCCGAATTCGGTGGATACTGGCTGTGGCCGGTTCTGGAACCTGCGGGGGAGCGCAAGGGAGAGATCGTGCTGGGTATGTTGGGCGTGCGCGCCCGCAGCAGTTCTCCTCATTTCAGTGCGGAGGAGCGGGCGCTGCTGGCGCAGCAGATCGACAGTGTTGCCAAGGCATTGCTCGATCGCAAGATGCAGATGCAGGTCATGGTGGTATTGAGACGCATCATTCCCGGTATCGACCGCATCCAGCAGATCCGAGGGATTGTTCCCTATGTTTCCGAGAATACGGAGGTACCCCCGTCCGAACTGCTGGAGCCGAGCCCGATTCACAATCCTGAGTTTGAGAGCTGGGTGAAGGATGCGCTCAGCCACTATTGGGGCGGCCCAAAGCTGACTCGCAGCCCTTTGATGCAGCTGCGGGTGGTGGACAGGGTCGTCGAAGAGGCGGACGGGAATCCCGGCAAGGCGTTGCGGCTGGTGCTGGGGCGGGCGATTCAGAACCTGCGTCCGGGGGGCAAGCAGGACCTGAGCACACCCGAATGGCTCCTGTACAATATCCTGGAGATGCGTTTTATTCAGGGGCGCAGGATTCGTGATATCGCCGGCCGTCTGGCCATCAGCGAGAGTGACTTGTACAGGAAGCAACGGGTCGCGATCGGCCAGGTTGCACAAGTGTTGACAGAGATGGAGCAGGGCGACTGGGATGCGCTCCTCAAACTGCATGAAGAAGAGAGTTCGGAGATCGTCGAGGAATAGGAATCAAACTGAGATTGATGGTAACCGGGTGGGGCAATCTGTTGTCGCTGATGGTTCTTGCGAGGTAATGTGGTATGGCTGCCAGGCGGCGTAGGCGGCGAAAGTACAGGAAGACAGGCCCTGCGGCCGAAGTAATGGCGAGTACCAACAAGCTGTTTGCCAGGCACTCCGGCAGAGTATTGGGGCTCGCAGTATTTCTGTTTGGCGCAGTCCTTGGTGTCACTCTTGCTGCTTCCGGGCAGGATTCATGGACGCTCTGGCTGGCAGGCAGAATGGCCTGGCCGCTTGTGCTCAGCCTGCTCGTCACGGGAGCCGTGATGATGCTGGGAAGCAAGGCCGGTTATTGGCATCCGGAGGGGCTTGTCGGTGCGGAACTCCTGCTTCTGTCTCTGGCCTCGTTGGAGCACATTGGCGGTAACGGAGTTTCGGATTGGTCGCTGCCTGCCTCCGGCCAGGGCGCCGGCCTGATGGGCTGGGTGGCAGGCAATGTGCTGATCAGTCTACTCGGGCAGTTGCCGGCGGCCTTTACCGCAGGGCTGCTTGCAATCGTGAGCATCTATCTGTTGTTTCGGCATACCCCCCTGATTTACCTGTTCGGATTTATCGGCCAGCTGCGCCAGGAGCTGGCCGAACCTCTGGTCGATGCACCTGAGGCGCCGTATAGGGAACCGGTTGACGACTTTCAAGGGGATGGCGGGGAGTTAGAGGACTCTTCGTCTGAACAAGAGATCGCCGGGCCTGTGGAGGCCGGGCCCTCTTTGGAGGAGGCATTCCCTGAACTGCATCAGACGACGTTGACCGAGGTATCGGAACCGGTCCGGCCCATTCAGGCTGAATTGCCTGTCCCGGAAGCGGGAGAGACCAGGCGCAGGCAGAGACCGGCGGGAGCAGGCGGGCGGCCATTGAAGCCGTTGCGAAAAGAGGGGGAGCTGCCAACTGCTGAGCTGCTAGAAGACGATGCCGGCCAGCTCAAGTGGGACATCGAGGGTATGGCCGAGATCATTCAGGAGACATTGTCGGACTTCGAAATTCCGGTAGAGATCGTCAATATAGAAACCGGGCCGACCGTCACCCAGTTCGGCGTACAGCCCCTTTACGTTGAGCGGGGCGGTCAGAAACGCAAAGTAAGGGTGAGCCGGATCGCGGCGGTGGCTGACGATTTGGCGCTGGCGCTCGCGGCCCCCGCTATTCGTATTGAGGCGCCCGTGCCCGGCCAGCCCTATGTCGGAATCGAAGTACCAAACCCAGAAAAGTCGATGGTGGGCCTGAAGGGCATCCTCGAGAGCAAGCAGATGTCAAGTCAGGGAGGAAGGCTGCCTCTGGCTCTCGGCAGGGACACTTCGGGAAGGCCAGTTGTCACAGACCTGGCGCGGGCCCCTCATCTGCTGATCGCCGGTGCAACGGGTTCGGGGAAATCGGCATGCATTAACGGGGTTATTGTCAGTCTGTTGATGTACCACGGTCCTGAGACGCTGCGCTTCATCATGGTCGATCCCAAGCTGGTAGAGCTGCCTGGCTACAACCACATCCCCCACATGATTGGAAAGGTGATTACCGACCTGGAGGACGTTCACGGCGCGCTAACCTGGCTTCTCTTGCAGATGGATGACCGCTACATCCTGTTCAGGGAGAACAGAGCGCGGGACATTGAAGCCTACAATCGTCTCGCCCGCCGGCGGAAGAAGCTGGAACCGCTACACCACATTGTCCTCGTTGTCGACGAACTGGCGGACCTGATGATGACGGCGCCAGAGGAGATAGAAAAGCAGCTGGTTCGTCTTGCACAGATGGCGCGAGCCACCGGAATCCATCTTGTCCTGGCGACGCAGCGTCCCAGCACCGATGTGGTGACGGGGCTGATCAAGGCCAATTTTCCGTCGCGCATCGCCTTCGCCGTCACGAGCCAGGTTGACAGCCGCGTCATCATGGACACGCCCGGTGCCGAGAAACTGCTCGGCCAGGGAGACATGCTGTTCATGCGGCCGGACAAGGCAAAGATCGAGCGCGTGCAGGGCAGTTACGTTACCGATTCGGAAATCCGACGCGTGGTCGACTGGTGGCGGGAGCGCGATCTCGTCGAAAAGCCTGCTGGTCCTGCCGTAAAGGTTGCCCCATGGATCGGCCTTCTGGACCGGTTGGATGATGAGGAGGAACTCCTGGCAGAGGCCATAGACGCCATACGCGGGGAGAAGTCGATCAGCGCAAGTTTTGTGCAGAGGGAGCTGAAGATCGGCTATCCACGGGCGGAGCGGCTTGTCAGTTTGCTGGAGTCGAAGGGCCTAGTCAGGGCAGAGGCGGGGGGCGGCCAGAGGCGGACCGTATTGGTCAAGGCCGACTCGGTGTCCGAAGAGGAAGACGGGGCGCTAGAAGGTGCTTGAGTTCGGATTCAGAACGGAGTGCTCACAAGCGACGCGGGCGGTTCCCTGAAGTTTGCGCAGATTCCAGGCCCAGGAAGGTCACTTACAGAGTCATAAGGAGCACAAGAGATGCCCTACTCCTTTCAGCCCGATGCGATGTATCGAATGCCGACCCACTTTGGTCCCAGAACAGGCCCGCGGCGCGGGCCGGACGGGCGCGGATTCGAGTGTATAGACAGCCCCAAGAGCACATCCTACTCGGTCAGCTATCTGACGCATTCTGAGGCGGCAGAAGCGCTTCTGCCTCCCGGCTTCGCTTTGAACGGGGAAGCGGTGGTTACGATCAGCGCAACATACATGAAGGAGATCGACTGGCTGGCGGGACGGGGATACAACACGCTTGGAGCGTCGCTACCTGTCTCCTATTGCGGCCGGAGGGACAACGTAAGCGGCAGTCTGCTACTTGTGCTGTGGGAGAACCTGACGGATCCTATCCTGACCGGTCGCGAGGAACTGGGCTTTTCCAAGATCTACTGCGAACTGCCAGAGCCGGTCGTATACAGCGGCACGAACCACTGTGTGGGCAGCTGGCTCGGTTTCCGCTTCCTGGATTTGCGACTGCACGACATGACAGAGTTATCGGAGCAGGAAATCGCGGCCCAGTCTGAAAAGGCGGGGGGCGACGGAACGCTACACTACAAGTACGTTCCGCGGACGGGCGAATGGGGTACGGCGGACGCCGAATACGCCGTGCTCACCCCTGCACATACACCCAATCGACGTGTTCTGGGGATGTGGCGAGGGCAAGGGACGGTTGCGTGGCATCGGGCCAGGTGGGAGGACATGCCGACCCAGTACAACATAGTCAACTGTCTGGCCGACCTGGAGATTCTGGACTATCGCGGTGCAACAGTTACGCAGACGATTGGCGGCAAGGACCTGAGTGATCAGAGAATTCTGGAGTGAACTCTCCGGTCCGGCATATCATGCCGCGGGATACCCTTTCAAGAGTTATCTGAATACTCTGTACGGACGATGGCAGCCCGCCCTTTCATTCGCGGCGGAGTGTAGTTATTCTGTTGCGCAGGTCCTGACCTTGGATCTCTGCGCGTGCATCCCCGATTTGGGGTGGCGATAGTCTGGCAGGCATCCAAGGCTGCGGTGGCTGAAATCAGTTAACGTCTTATGGCGAGACGCGGTGCAGGGCGGCCTGGCCTTAGGGTGGAGTCCGTCAGTTGGGCGTGCGAGGGCAGGCACAAGGCCGGCACCTACAGGGATTTGATGGAACTGAGGAGAGGTGGTCTGGCTAGACACCTTGAAATAGGCACCTGTCACCAATATCGAGACCCGGTCGATGAGGCGTGTTGTAGGAGAGGGGGCGTTGGGGGGGGGGGGGGCCC
>JAPPKT010000654.1 GCA_028819675.1 Caldilineaceae bacterium
GATGCCGTGAATGCCGGTGGCGAGGACCTGCTTGATCATCCAGGCGTTGTTGCGGACGACGTATTCGTCGACGCCGTCGAAGGGGAGGGTGACGAGCACAGGGGGCGTGCGGTGGCCGGTGCGGGTCGGTCCGCCGTCGACGAGGCCGCGCATGAAGGCGTTGAGACCGGCGACGTCGAAAGGCTGGTGCTCGATGCCGATGACGAGCCAGTCGGCGTGGGTCTGCGCTGACTTGACGCCGCCTTCGTAGGTGAGGGTGCGGCCACCGTCCCAGTAGACGGGCTGGCCGGCTTCGCGAAGTTCGATAATCTGGTTGATTCGTTTCATTGTGGGTTTTCCGTTGTGTTGGGCGGTGCGGGATTTCGTCTTAATGAGTCTTGGCGTGGCTACACGAAGGAGGGTTCTTGGGATATGAAGATCGCCAGATTCAGACCCAGTCTCGCAGCGGGTGTTCGCGATCCGTCAGCGGTAACGGTGTGCGGCCGTGGCGGTGGGCAGTGTAGACGCCAAGGATCATCTCCAGTGCCCAGCGGGCGTCGTGTCCGCTGGAGATCGGCTCGCGTCCTTCTTCGAAGGCGGCGATCAGGTCGCGGACCATGTAGGCGTTGAGGGTATCGAAGCCGGGGTTGCTCGGCTTCAGCACGACCTTCCAAGCGGGTTCGGCCATGGCCGGGTTCCAGTTGGGATGGGGGCAGTGGAGGAGGTAGCCGTCGCGTTGCATCAGGATTCCCTCAGTCCCATGGATTTCAAGTCCGCCGGGACGGGGGCCCGGGCGGACCTGGCGACGGTGGGAGTGGAAGGTGGCCATGATGCCGTTGTCGAAGGCGTAGGTGGCTTCGAGGTGGTTGCCGAGGATGGGGCCGATCTCTTCGTCGCCGTGGCGGGCGTCGTTTGGGCCGGCGTCCCTGCCGTCCTGGAGGACGTAGGCCTGTACCCAGCGGGGATGGCCGAAGAGGAAGCAGAGCATGTCGAGGGAGTGGGTGCCGAGGACCATGAGGTCCTGGCCGCCGCCGCGGTGGTCCTGTTTGCCGCCGCTGATGACCTCTTTAACTTCGCCAACAGCGCCGTCGGCCAACAGTTCTTTGGTTTTGTGGGCAATCTGGCCGACGCGGCCCTGGTGCGAGACTGCTATCTTCGTGCCGGCACGGTCGCAGGCTGCTATCATGGCGTCGGCCTGCGCCAGGGTTGGCGCGAAGGGTTTTTCGCAGAAGATGCCGCGCACGCCGGCTTCGGCGGCGGCGGTGACCAGGTCATGTTTCTGGTCCATCCAGCGGGGGGCGACGCTGACGACATCGAGCTGCTCCTGTGCCAGCATTTGGCGGTAGTCCTGATAGCAGTTTGCGGGGTCCACGCTGAGGCGCTCGCCGGCGGCGGTCAGACCTTCGGGGTCGGCGTCGGCGACGGCGACCAGGTCGACTTCTTCCATGCCCAGGTAGACGGTGTCGAGGCTGTGGCCGTAGTTGCCGCGGCCGGTATGGCCGATGACACCGGCTCGGTATGTTGTCATGTCAACTCCTCTTCGCTGACGATATAGGCCTTGATCAGCGGTTGTGGGCTCGATGTCCAGTTGGCGTCTCTGAAGTCATCGTTTGCGTAGTCTGCGATTACGATCGTGCCGTCTTCGAGCTGGTCCCAGTTGCTGTAGCCGGAGTCGGCGGTGGCGTCGAGACGGATCATGCGGTCGCGGCGGAACTGATCGGGGTAGGTGCCCGAGTCGGCGCGCCAGGACCAGTTGATGCTGTGGCCTTGCGGGTTGTCGACCGAGGCGCTGACGGACCGCCAGTGGGAGATGCCGCGCAGATTGCTGCCGAAGCGGACGAGGCGGGCGCCAAGTATGCTACAAGGTATTTTCAGGTAAAGGCGTCCATCGATGTAGACGTCGATCTCGTGTTCAGAGCGCACGATCTTGTAGCGGCGCCACTGCGTCGTATCCAGCTGAATGCGGTGGGCGGGGTGCGCGGGGCCCTCGTTGCCGTTCGCGGGGGAGCCTGTTGTGCTGTGAAGGGTAGCTTCTTCCTGGCTGCTCTCGGTTAGGCAGAGTTCATGGGGTGTGATGCGAACGCGACAGCCGGCTAAAAGGTCGCAGCCTTCGCTGGACCGACCGGCAAGTCGGAGCTCGGCTTCCAGCTCCACGCGGGCACGGCTGGTAAGCGCTGGAAAGAGTGAAAAGAAAACCTGGTTTTCCGGCTCGCGGTCTGTCGTCATGGTGAGACAGCCATTTTGGAGACGGCAGCGGGACTCGTCCCAGATGAAGGAGGCCGGCTCGAATCCCAGTTCCTCGGCGGGGTCCCAGAGGAAGGCGTAGCTGGCGAAGGTGCCCCAGCGGTTGCGG
>JAPPKT010000139.1 GCA_028819675.1 Caldilineaceae bacterium
CTTTTGGGCCCCCCCTTGGGGGGGGGCCCCCCCCCCCCCAACGCCCCCTCTCCTAAAACCGCCCGCCGCAGAGAGTGTGTGGGCAATTCGACCTTGACGACCCGCTGCGACCCGCGCCTCCCCCGCCTGGTGGCTAGTTCCGAATATGTGCCAGCGCAGGCAAGGCAACTCCCAAATATCCCCAACGTTCACTGCTATGAACATCAAGAGCCCGCTACAGAAATACTGACGGTACATTCCCCCCAGGCAGACCGCACCTTGTACATCCCTTAGTATTTTCAAGAGCTTAGTCCCTTCCGATGTCCCTGATCAAACCCTTCCTCCAGGATGATGCCTTCCTCCAAGACGTGCAGAATGCAGCCGGAAACGAACGCGTCCTGCACCTCTGGTGGCTCGGTCAAAGCGGCTTTTTGCTCAAATGGCAGAACAGATTCCTTCTCTTCGACCCCTACCTCTCCGATTCCCTCACCAAGAAGTACGCCGCCACCGACAAACCCCACATCCGCATGACCGAGCGGGTCGTCGCGCCCGGCAAGCTCAACTTCGTTACTGTTGTAACATCCAGTCATAACCACACAGATCATCTGGACGGCGAGACGCTCGGCCCCCTCATGGCGGCGAACCCCGACCTTCAGTTCGTAATACCAGAGGCCAACCGGGCTTTCGTAGCCGGTCGATTGGCCTGCGACCCGGCCTGGCCTGTGGGCTTGGACGACGGAGACTACAGAGAGGTGGGCGCATTCCGCATTCACGGTATCGCCGCCGCACACGAAGAGTTGGAGAGGGACGAAAAGGGGCAGTGCAGATTCCTTGGATATGTGGTGCGTTTCGGCCCTTGGACCGTCTATCACAGCGGGGACACAGTCCATTACAGTGGGCTGGTGGAGCGGCTAACGCCTTTCAACGTGGATGTTGCCATCCTGCCCATCAACGGCAGCAGGCCGGAGCGCAAAGTTGCCGGCAATCTCAACGGCGTCGAAGCCGCCACCCTCGCGTGCGCCATCAACGCCAAGCTGGCCATCCCCTGCCACTACGAGATGTTCACCTTCAACACTGCTTCGCCAGATACCTTCACAAAAGCGGCTGCCGCATTGGAGCAACCGGTCAGAGTGCTGCGTGCCGGAGAAAGCTGCACACTGGAAAAGTCGACTGCCGGTGTCATGACGGTTCGATCAGCCGGTTGACAGCCTCTCGTGACAGAGCATCCAGCGGCCTGTCGGGCGTAGAGACCACAGTTGCTGCCACTGCATTTGCAAAGCGCGCCGCCTGGTCAGCAGGGGACCCCTCCTTTACTGCCAGCAGGAATCCGGCATTAAATGAGTCCCCCGCACCCACGGTAGTCTGAACATCGACCGAGAATCCGGGCACGTAAGTCGGCGCGCCCGCCGAGACTGCAGCGCTGCCATCCCTTTCCAGTACCACAGCGCCTTCCGCCCCCCGTTTGATGACCACACATCTCGCCCCGCCCTCCAGGATCGCGGCCATCCCGGCCGCCAGCTCTGCCCCACCGGTACAAACCGCTAGCTCATGCTCGTTGCAGATGAAATAATCTGTGTAAGCCAGCAGCGGACGAAGCTCCTCCAGCAGCGCCGGTTCGCCGATGGCCGGACCGATGTCTACCGCAGTGCGCGTGTCGCTCTTTCGACACTCCCGAAACAGTTCGACTGCGCCGTAAGGACGCAGACCCGGCATTATCGAATAGCTCGTCAGCAGCACCATGTCCGAGCCGCGCACCAGAGCGCTGTCTATGGAAACGCCGTCAACAGCCCTGTTAGCGCCTTCGTGGTGAAAGGCCAGCCGGCTCTGCTCCCTGTCGCTGAGAATGAGCGTCGTCGCAGTCCCTTGCCCAGCGTACCTTCTGACGCTCCCCATCCTGACACCCGCGTCAACAAGCTGCTCCGCCATCCAATCGCCAAGATGGTCCACGCCCAAGCCCCCAACCAGTTCCACCTCCGCCCCCAGACGCGCCAGGGCATAGGCCGAATTCGCCCCATTTCCCCCCAGCGACGTTCTGAGCGGCTCGTCATGAAAGACAAGGCTGTCTACCGTAAACTCATCCCCCTCGCTGCGCGGCATCCCAGCCAGATTGGACACGAAAAGATCAACGGTGCAGGTCCCGATAACGGTAAACATGGTATTTCTGACCCCCGGAACAATCGAGCCGGCCTGACAGTTGAACGGAGTCCGGATCCGGCCCCAAATCGTCACATGCAATCACTCTCAAACCACTATTCTATAGCCGATCTCAACAGCAGTGAAACAGTTTCACCATCCCCCCGTAGGGGCACCCCTTGTGGGTGCCCTCGTGACGGCCTCACCTTCGAGGACGCC
>JAPPKT010000374.1 GCA_028819675.1 Caldilineaceae bacterium
GTCGAGCACTGAATGAGGCTTAGTAGTTGCTTCTCATCACTATTTGTTACTGCACCGCGCC
This sequence comes from Caldilineaceae bacterium, assembly GCA_028819675.1. Next base: position 62 of record JAPPKT010000374.1, read on the forward strand.
CCGAGCTGCAACCATCTGCGTGGGCCTTTTCAACATCCCCCACATGATGGTGGCGCCGACAATGGAAAGGGACACACCCAACGTGTAAAGGCTGGTGTAGCCCCATCTCTCAATGATCTGGCCGCCGCCGAAGCTCACCAGCCCAAAGCTGAGGCCCATCGCCGTGTTTACCGCGCCGTAGGCCAGCGAACGCCAGCGCTTCTCGATCATCTCCATCTGATAGACCTGAAGGGCGGGCATGCGCACGGCCGAAAGGACCATGGAGGCAAACTGGCCGAGAGCGGCGGCAAACCACTGGGGGATGAGGATGAGCGGAATCATGCTGACAGCGCCGCCGACTGTGGTGGCCATGAGCGTCCAGCCGTTGCCGCGGCGGCGGGCGAGCATCGGCAGCAGCATGGGAGCGAAGATGGAGACGAACTGCCCGGCACTGGAGATGATCCCGATTGCAAAGGTGGACATTTGCAGCTCCGTGTCCATAAAGGCGTTGCAGAAGGAGTAGCAGGTGGCGCCGGCGGCCTGGCTGAACCAGACGAACAGGATCAACAGGCTGACGGGGGCGACGGGAAAGGAGCCCGGCAGAGTCGGTGTCTCTTCGTGTTTGCCGCTCCGCTCTGCATCGCCGATGCGCAGCAGGGGTAAAATGGCCAGCAGCAGAACAGCAGGACTCAGCCAAAGTGCCAGACGATACGGGGCGGGGCTGTCGAGTCCGACGCCGATCATGGATGCGATGAGGCCGGGTAGCAGGCCGGCAAAGGGGGTGCCGACGAAGGCGCCCAGGCCGCGCAAGACGCCGGTCATTGCGTAGGCGCTGTTACGGTTTTCATCGGATGTCAACCCCATGAGGGCAGGCACCATGTTGATGCTGAAGAGGGCGTAGCCGCCGGAGACGACCATCATCGAGAAGACGGGCCAATAGTAGCGGAAGAGCGCCGGCACCGATTCGGTCAGCGGCAGCATCGCCATGCCCAGAACGGTCACGATGATGCCGAGGCGCATGGTGAAATTCAAACCGAGCCGGCTTCCCAGAGCGCCGGCGGGCAGGCTCATCACCATGTAGCTCAATGCGCTGGCTGAGTTAAACACGCCAAAAAAGACCATGCTGTAGCCCAGGCGCAGGATGTAGAAAGTCTTGAGGAAGGTCTGGATGCCGAAAAAGCTGACCGCCACAAGCCCGACGACAATCAGGAGCATATTGACATCATGATGGAAGCGGGGGCGGTCTGTCCACAGAGACAGGAGTTTGGTCATGGAAGCACTGTTTCGGCTGAAAAACTGAATCGGTTTAGGCGTTTAGATCAGACGGTTATCTTACACCAGGAACGGGTTGAAGGAAAACCCGAAATGGGTGCGGACTGTGTGTTGGAATGGAGCGCCCTGCGGGTCGATCTGGGGGCTGATACACTGGTAACCGGTGCAGTATTATCCGGCGGACGCGCGTGCGTCTGCTTTGCGTAGTGTCCTGGGCAATATGGGTACGAACCGTCTACGAAATTGCGCATTGTGGGGCGCAGAGGAGACGGTCCGGGCTGTGCTCAGGCTTCGATCGGCTTGGAGGTGTAGGGCTCCTGGCTGATGAGCTGGGCGGTCATGCCGCCGTCGGCGTAGATATTGGCGCCGGTGATGGAGGCGCTGCGGTCGCTGAGGAGGAAGGCGGCGAGCTCGCCGATCTCCTCCGGGGCGATCACGCGGCCGATGGGAATGTTGGTGCGCCAGAAGTCCAGGCACTCTTCCGGGCTGGGCGCGGCGTCCTGCAGGTCCTGCCAGATCTGGGTATCGAGCAGGCCGGGGGAGATGGCGTTGACGCGGATGTTGTGCTCAGCCATTTCGATGGCGAAGCTCTTGCCCATCATGACGACGCCGGCTTTGGCTGCGTCGTAGGGGCCGGCGCCGGGCAAGGCGGCGTGGGCGTGGACGCTGGCGATGTTGACGACGCTGCCACCGCCGGGCGACTGCGTGAGCATCTGCCGGCAGACCTTCTGGGTCAGGAAGAAGACGGCGCGCAGGTCGACGCGAATGATGTGTTCCCAGTCTTCGGCGGTTGTCTCCAGGAACGGTTTGGCGAAGTTGATGCCGGCGTTGTTCACGAGGCCGTCGACGCGGCCGAATTCGGCGATTGCTTTCTGCATCAGTTCGGCCTGAGCCTCGTCGTCGCCGACATCGCAGTGCACGGCCAGGGCATCGCCGGGCAGGCTGGTGGCCACGTCGCTGGCGGCATCGCCGCGGATATCGGCCACGACGACGTTGGCGCCTTCGCGGCTGCAGA
>JAPPKT010000157.1 GCA_028819675.1 Caldilineaceae bacterium
CCTGGCGGAAGCCGATGGGGAAGTTGCCTGTTCGCGTTTTCATTGGGTAGATCCTGAGATGGTGATTTCTTTGGGCTTTTCTTATGTTAGTTTGAACCCAGTTTTCCTGATGCGCAACCTGGGCAACCACAAGGGTTGCCCCTACGGGTTTTTAGCCTTGTGCGGTAGGGCGGGTGGGATCTGTGATCCAGTCGCTCCAGGAGCCGGGGTAGAGGCGTGCTTCGCCGAGGCCGGCGTGTTCGAGGGCGAGGATGTTGTGGCAGGCGGAGACGCCGGAGCCGCAGTAGAAGATGACTTCGGACGGTGGCCGGTTGCCCATGAGCTGGCTGAAGCGTGCGGCGAGCTCGGCTTGTTCGAGGAAGAGGCCGTCGCGCAGGTTGCCGGCCTGGGGGAGGTTGGAGGCGCCGGGGATGTGACCGCCGATGGGGTCGTGGGTCTCGTTTTCGCCGCGGAAGCGGTCTGCGGCGCGGGCGTCGATGACGAGGGCGCCGCCGCTGGCGGTTTTGGCGAGCATTTCGGCGGCGTCGACGACGAGCTCGGGGCGGGGGGTGGCTGTGAAGCTGCCGGGCTGCACGGTTTCGTCGCCGCTGCGGGTGGGCAGACCGGCGGCGGTCCAGGCGTTCCAGCCGCCGTCGAGGACGGCTACGGACTGGTGGCCGACCCAGCGCAGCATCCACCACATGCGGGAGGCCATGCTGCCGCCGCTGGCGTCGTAGAGGGCGACGTTGGAGTTGTTGCTGATGCCGAGGCGGGCGAGGGTGCGGGCGAAGTCGTGGGGGTCGGGCAGGGGGTGGCGGCCGGTGATGCCGGGGAGGATGGGGCCGGACATGTCTTCGTCGAGGTGGGCGTAGGCTGCGCCGGGGATGTGGCTGCGGGTGTAGGCGCGGCGGCCGGCTTCGGTGTCGGTGAGGTCGAAGCGGCAGTCGAGGATGCGCAGGTTGGATGTGGCGAGGGCGTCGGCTAGTTGGGTGCAGCTGATTAGGGTGTGGAAGTGTTGTTGTTCGATGGTCATTGGGAAAACTCCTTTTTTTATCCGCGAAGGGGCGCGAAGGGGCGCTAAGAACACCTTTCTTTATCCGCGAAGGGACGCGAAGGGTCGCTAAAGACACTATTATAACCATTGAGGCTGTGGTGAACAGTTTTGGGGGTTGATGGTGATGTTGGTTGTTGGGCGGTGGATATAGCGCGCATTTGGGAGGGTGATCGCTGAGGAGGTTTTTGCGGGCTGTGGGTATGGAAAGGCGTATCAGTCAGGACGGGGCGGGCGGGGGAGGCGTGGTCGCCGTGCCGGAGGCTGCGCCGCCGGTTCACGCCGGCAGGCGACAGTTCAAACGCCTGCACCGGGAGGGGAAAGAGATGGCTGAACTGAAGGAGACGATCAGGTCCAAGCTCGATCTCTATGACCGTCTAAACTCCACAACGTCCGTAGAGCAGATCCGGAACGCCCGCTCTGTCGTAGAGCGCCTGAGAGATGATCGCTGGCGATAGTTCGAGGGGGGTTCTTAACCGTTTGACCGCTGGAAAGCAGGATGTGACGAACTGTACCAGCTGGGACTCGTTGACGTTTGCCTGAACAAGGACTTCCGGGGGCAGATCGGGGCCGAGCATCGAAGGGCGGCTCAGCTGCGCAAAGAAAATTCCATCCGACCCTGGTGTCCTCCGCGCCCATCCGCGTTCCTCCGCGGACAAAAGAGCAGTTCTCCGTGTCCCTCCGTGCTTCTGCGTGGACAAAAAAGAGGTGTTCCCCGCGGCCCCACGCGCACAGTTCGAACACTGGCATGAAACTGGCATGTAAACAAGCCAAATTGTCATATAAAATACATGCGGGAAGTGTACCCTGATAATCTGGCAGTCTCGTGACCGCAGCCAAACGCAAATGGAGGCGGTCGGGCGGGGCAACTCTGTCAGACTGCCCTCACCGGAAAGGCCGGACTACGAAAGAAGCCGGGAGAAGCCTGACCGCCGCGAAGCGCCTGAACAAGAGCGGTCCCACCTGCCGTGCGCATCAACAGGAGGAGGAGGTGAAGCGATGAAAGAGCCTATCCGACCAGTAGTTTTCAACGTGATTACAATCGCGGCCTTGCTGATTGCCCTGGCGCAGTTGGTGCTGGTGTTTCCAATGTACGCGATGCCGGCAACGACTGAAGCCATTCAGCTTTTTGAAGAGCTTGCGCAAGAGAGCGACGCAGTGGAAGAAACCTTGATCGAGCTTCTGGCAAACGATCTTGTGCGACGTAAGTGGCTTGGCAACGGCATGATAGTCACAATGGGTATCGCCATTCTGGCCAATGTCATCGCCAACTATCTTGGCCGCGGAAGACAGCG
>JAPPKT010000358.1 GCA_028819675.1 Caldilineaceae bacterium
CAATGCAAGTTCTCTTTCTTCCCTTCAACCCCGTCATGCAGTACTGGTACGATGGTTTCGTCGAAGCGGTCGACGGGCGTTATCCAATCACGATGTACGACCCCGACAAGCCCGTCGCCCCGCAGTTCGAGGGCATCGACGTGGTCGTGGCCTGCGCCGGCTGCACGCATGAGATGGTCGATGCATCTGTGGAAGCCGGCGTCAAACTGTGGCAGGTGCTCTCCGTCGGTGTCGATCACTGGGACATGCCCTACTTTTTCAGAAAGGAAATGCCCTTCGCCCATACACCCGGCCCCTTCAGCGCCATCGCCCTCGCCGAGCACGCCCTCACCCTGATGCTCCTGATCGCCAAGAACCACCGCGCCGCCCAGGCCAACATGCGCGCTGAGCTCTTCAGCCTGCCCCTGAACGACGAACTGGCCGGCAAGAAACTCGGCCTCATCGGCCTCGGCGCCAGCGGACGCGAGCTGGCCAAGCGCGGCCACGCCATGGGCATGGAGATCCTGGCCATAGACATCGCCGATATCCCGCAGTCCGTGCGCGACGAGTGTCATGTCTCCTTCTTCGGCGATGCCAGCGCCATGGACCACGTAATTGCCGAGGCCGACTACCTGTCGCTCCACACGCCCAGCACCGCCCAGACCCGGCAAATGATCGGTGCGCGCCAGTTCGAGCTGATGAAGCCGTCTGCCGTGCTGATCAACGTCGCGCGCGGACTCCTGGTGGATGAGGATGCACTGGTCGTGGCACTGCAGAACGGGCAGATCCGCGCCGCCGGCATGGACGCCTTCGTGACCGAGCCCCTGCCCAGCTCCCACCCGCTTCTGCAGATGGATAACATGTACTGCACGCCGCACATCGCCGGCGTAACCCGGGAAACCACACAGCGCCGCGGCCAAGCCGCAGCCGACAACGTCGAGCGCGTCTCCAAGGGGCTCGAACCGCTCTATCAGGTCACCCCGGACAATTATAGTTAGGTCGAATAGAGAGATAGGATTCCGAGGAGAGAGCGGAAAACAACTGCGAGCGGGTAGTGGCGTGTCCTAACCACTATCCGCTGCTGGCATCACTTCACGCTCGCTGACCGTCACTTTAGGGCCCTGGCCAAGCTCAATGCCGCCGGTGAGAGGTATTTCCGCGCCCGTGATGAAGCTGGCCGCATCGCTTGCCAGAAAGAGGCAGAGGTTGCCCGCCTCCTCTATCGTCCCGCTGCGTCCGGTCCACTGCCATGTCTCCACAAAGTTGTGAAACGCCTCGCCGTATTCCATCGTGGCCTCAAGGTCCAGGCGGCTCTGGGTGAGGATATTGCCGGGCATGATGGCATTCACCCGCACACCGTGCTTGGCTTCGTCAATCGCCAGTGCCTTCGTAAGGCCGTGAACGCCGCCCTTGGAAGCGCAGTACGTGGTCGCCTGCCACTGACCCATCGCACCCACAATGCTGCCCAGGTTGACGATGCTTCCCCGCGTCTTGCGCAGATGGGGCAGCGCGTACTTGCACGCGGCAAAGACGCTGACGAGATTCAGTTGCAGCAGCTCTTTGAAATCCTCGATTGAGAAACAGTCGATCGGCTCATGCGAAGGGTGCTGACCGGCGTTGTTGATGAGACAGTCCAACCGCCCAAAGCGCGTCACCGTCCGCTCGATTACCCCTTCGATCTGGGCCGGCTGACGCACATCGCACGGCTCAAAATGGCAATCCCCCGGCCCGGCCTCGGTCAACTCCTCAGCCAGCGCGCGCCCGGTCTCCTCGTCAATGTCGCAGATCATCACGCGTGCCCCTGCCCGCGCAAACACCCGCGCGCAGCCTGAGCCGATACCCTTGCTGCCGCCCGAGATCAGAGTGGCTTTGTCAAATCCAGCGGCAAAAGGAGTCCTCTTCTCTGCCATCGCATCAGCCCCTTGTTGCTGTACTGGTTCGTGAGTGATCCTCAGTGGGTAGGGCGCGGCGCAAGCCTCTAGCCGCTGCCGTCAGGCCGCCCGCGCACGATCAGGTACTCCACGTCCTCCAGCGTTGAATCTGCAACGTCGAGGATCCCCTGCCTCTCACCGCCCTTCAGCACCATCACCCGGTCCCCGATTGACAGCACATCGCTGATGCGATGCGTGATCAGGATGATCGAAATTCCTTGATCGCGCAGTTCAGACATTAGGTCCAGCAAAGTGTTGGCTTCCTTCACCCCCAATGCGGCTGTCGGCTCATCCATGATCAGTATCGTGGCATCGAAGCCGATCGCCCGCGCAACCGCCACCATCTGGCGCTGCCCCCCGGACATCCTCTCGACCAGCAGCTTGGGCGAACTGATGTTGATGCGCAGCCGCGACA
>JAPPKT010000231.1 GCA_028819675.1 Caldilineaceae bacterium
CGACGGCATCATCAGGATCGAGATGCAGTTTCTGCCCGATGTCTATGTCTCCTGTGAGGAGTGTCACGGTGACCGCTACAACCGCGAAACGCTTGAAATCCGCTTCCGCGGCAAATCGATCTCCGATGTACTGAACATGACCGTCGAAGAGGCATTGGACTTCTTCCAGAACATCCCCCGCATTCGCTCCCGCTTGCAAACGCTGATGGCTGTCGGGCTGGGCTACATCCGCCTGGGACAGCCGGCGACCACGCTCTCCGGCGGCGAAGCCCAGCGAATCAAACTGAGCAAAGAGTTAAGCCGGCGCGACACCGGCAACACCTTCTACATCCTGGATGAGCCGACGACCGGTCTGCATTTCGAGGATGTGCGCAAACTGCTCGGAGTCCTGCACGAACTGGCGGACCGGGGCAACACCGTACTGGTCATCGAGCACAATCTGGATGTGATCAAGAACTGCGACTGGGTGATCGATATGGGGCCGGAAGGCGGTGGCAAGGGAGGCTATGTGGTGGCTGAAGGCACCCCGGAGCAGGTCGCGGCAGTCGAGAAGAGTTACACCGGTCACTTTTTGCACAGCTGCCTGAGGGAGGTGGTCGGTGCCTGACGGCCTCAGGCCAGTCTCTTCGCTGGGTGCAGCCACTGGCCTATTGGAGAAAGGAGCTAGACGCATGTGGGCAGTTTACCGTCTGTTCCTACTCGCATCTGTCTGTTTGGCATTTGTCCTGGCCGGCTGCGTACCTATTCAGCCCGAGTCACCGCCCGCCAACGGACAGTCGCCGGCTTCGTCAACGCAAGGTAAGTCACAGGCCGCTGTGGAGCCGACTGCTACCAATATTCCGGATCCGACGGCCACCGCCGCGCCTGGACCACCTCCGCCTCCGTCCACCGCTGAGCCGGACCCACCTCCGCCGCCGGGCTTCGCTACCCAGCAACTGTCTACATCCACCGAATGGCGGTCATATGTCGATGAGACGCGCGGGCTTTCCATTGCCTATCCACCCGGATGGATCTTTGTCGATCCGACGAAGAAAGAGTTGACGGACTTCATGGAGGAGTTGGGCGAAAAGGCCAACAGCGCCGAGATCAGGGAGCTGTTGGCAACCTCCGCTCAGGCGGTACAGCAGAATGATCTATTCGTCGGTTTGGGTTTCCAATTCATTACCGACAGTTCCCGCGACACCAGGTTTGTCAACAACATAAACGCCATCTACTTCCACACCGAAGGACTGTTCCTGCAACTGATTGCCCAAATGATCGCTGCGCAGTTGAACAGCATGGACGGATTCGTGGTGGATAGCGCCGAAGTGGTTGCCGGTCTGCGGCCTGAAGGCGCAGAGGTGGCATCAGTCCGTTACCGTTCAGAAGGCTCGCTTTTCGATCAGCCGGACATGGAAATCATTGGCTGGCAGGTGGGCGTTCTTTCACCAGAAGCAGAGAGGATCGTCGTCCTTACCTTTAGTATCCGCAGCGAAGACTTCGCGGAGTTGGAGCCGTTGTTGACTGAGATTGTGCAACGCGTCCAGTGGCTCGAGTGAAATGTGGTCCGGTGAATTCTTTGTTCACCAGTCACAACTCACGGATGATCGAGGTCAGGTAGCACGTATGCGGGAAGTGTTATACTTGGTGCCATTATGTCTCCTCTGCCTGGGCTGGTTCGGTCGAACGGCCCCAGAACCGTTGCTGCTCTCTGACTCAGACGCCGCTCGTCGCGGGGTCTCGGTCGCCAGCCATCGCGGGCCCGGAACCTTTGGCGAGTTGGCTGCCGCGTCCAGCGACTTCGCCCTTTCCTTGCACTTCCCCTCATCTCAGTCCCCCTCCCCCTCCCCCACACCCACACCGGCGCCAGACGAACAAGATACAGAGACCGCCCCGCAGACGGATCCGGAACCCGTCAACGTCTCGACTGACTGGCACGTGTTTGAATATGTAGCACATGGTCTTACGATCTATTGCCCTCCGGAATGGTCCTTCTTCGACGGTACGCAGACAGAAGCTCTGCGGCAGGAAATGGCAGCGTTGGGCAGAGCGGAAATCGTGAAACTGCTGATGGAGCTGCAGTCGACTGTGCAGTCGAGTTCCTTCATCGGCGCTGGTTTCGCCTTCCCGCCGGATCCTCCTGATCTGCTGCATGCCAATAGCGTCATAGTGGAGATATTCCCCGCAAGAGGCCTTTCACTGTACGAGTTCGGGCAAGGCGCGGCTGCCGCATTGGACAGGAAAATCGGGATCGACGTGGACAGTTTTGATCTGGTCACCAGATTGCGGCCCAACAGGGAAGAGGCAGTTTCGGTCCGATTCCGCGGCGCTGTACCTGTCCCGA
>JAPPKT010000347.1 GCA_028819675.1 Caldilineaceae bacterium
TGATCGTCCTGCTGGAGGGCGAGGAGGAGGTCGGCAGCCCGCATATCAGCGACTGCGTGCGCGATCACCGCGCCCTGCTTGCCGGCGCCGACCTGGTGATCACCGCGGACGGCCCCGTCCACGAGGGCGGGCGGCCCTGCATCAAGTTCGGCCCGCGCGGGATCGCCTCGTTTGAACTGCGCGCAGTGCACGCGCAGCGGGACTTTCACTCCGGCAACTGGGGCGGCGTCGCGCCCAACCCGATCTGGACGCTGGTGCATCTGCTGGCGACGATGAAGGACAGCCGCGGCACCATCACCATCGACGGATTCTACGATAACGTCGCGCCCCTCAACCAGCTGGAACGTGAGGCGTTGGATGCACTTCCGGTTGACGTTGCAGCCGTGATGGAAGGCGCCGGCCTGGAACGCCTGGACGAACCGCAGGAGCGGCCCTTCTTCGACCGCCTGGCGGCGTGGCCGACGTTCACGATCAACGGCTTTCACGGTGGCTACGGCGGGCCGGGAACGAAGACGGTGCTGCCCCACGAGGCGACGGTGAAATGCGATATGCGCCTGGTCGAGAACCAGCGCGTCGACGAAATCCTGGACAAAGTGGAGGCGCATGTCCGCCGCCACGCGCCCGAAGTGGAGATGATCCGCCAGGGTGGCATGGAGCCGTCGCGCACGCCGCTGGACTCGCCCTTCACGCGGCCGCTCCAACAGGCCTTTCGTGCGGCCCAGGGTACCGACCCGCTGCTGATCCCGGCGATGGGCGGCAGCCTGCCGGACTATGCCTGGACGAAAATACTCGGCGTCCACTCCTTCACCACGCCCTACGCCAACCATGACGAAGCCAACCATGCCCCCAATGAGAACCTGGAAGTGGAGCGCTTCATCGCTGGCATTCGCACAGGCGCCGCGGTGCTGGCCTATCTGGGTGAAGAGCACTGAGTCGTGTTGCGGCAACCTTTTGCCGGGTATTGTCGTCCTGTAAGAAGCTATAGAAGAGAACGAGACTCTCGAAAGGAGCCGTCATGTTACGCATAGGCATCATCGGATATGGCCGCCGCATCTCAAGCATGGCCAAAGGGCTGGACATCTTCGACATCCCCTACAAGGTAACGGCCGTCGCCGACCCGCGCGGCGACCGCATCCAGGCCGGCAACGATCCCTTCCTCGCCGACGCCCGCTTCTACAGTTCCGCCGACGAACTGCTGGCCGGCGCAGACGAGTTGGACGGCATTATGATCGGTACGCGCTGCAATCTGCACACGGAGATGGCCATCAAAGTAGCGCCCACACAGCTCCCGCTCTTCCTGGAAAAGCCGGTCGCTATCACCTTCGACGAGGTCCGACGCCTGCACGCGGCCTATAGGGACCACGCTGCACCGACCGTGGTCTCTTTCCCGCTGCGGCTCAGCCCGGTCGCCCAGAAGGTGCGGGAAATAATCGAATCGGACCAGGTGGGCAGCATCGAGCAGGTGGTTGCGTTCAACGATGTCGGCTACGGCAGCGTCTACTTCAGAAGCTGGTACCGGAATTACGAGCTGGACGGGGGGCTTTGGCTGCAGAAGTTCACCCACGACGTCGACTATATCAACTATCTGCTCGACGCCCGCCCGCATTGGGTCAGCGCGATGAACTCCCGCCGCGTCTACGGCGGCGACAAGCTTTGGGACCTGCAATGCAAGGACTGCCCCGAGCAGGAGACGTGCCCGGAAAGCCCCTTCGTGCGCTTCCGCAGCGGATTTGAAGGCGGCCGCGTCCGCTTTGCCGAGGAGCAGGTCTACCGTGACGATCAATTCTGCGTCTTCTCAGAGGGGCATCAACTGCAGGACAATGGCACCTGCATGTTGGAGTATGAGAACGGCGTCCAGGCCAGTTACACGCAGAACTTCTTCACCCGCTATCGCGGGGCCCGCCGCGGCGCCCGCCTCTACGGCTATCGCGGCATCATCGAGTTCAACTGGAACGAGAACTATATCAAGATCTTCAGCCACACGTCGCCGGTGGTGGAGACGATCGACTTCAGCGGAGACATGCCCCACTTCGGCGGCGACCGCGAGCTGAGTTTCGACTTTCTGATGGCGATGCGCGACCGCCGGCCCTCCCGCAGCCCCATTGACGCCGGCATCCTCAGCGCCCTGACCTGCCTGTGGGCCCGCGAATCGGCCAACAACCGCCAGGGCTACGAGGTGGTCATGCCGGAGGCGGAGACGGTGGCTAGCGGGTAGTGCGAACTCCCTACAGCCGGTCAGATCAAGAGAAGGAGCAGCCCAACCAGGCCAATCAGGCCGGAGATGTGGTCGATCTGGAGGATGAACCAGAGCGCGAGGCCGTG
>JAPPKT010000117.1 GCA_028819675.1 Caldilineaceae bacterium
TCAGCCAGCTCTACATCAGCCACGCCGAAGAGTCCGATGTTGAAGTCGACATTACTGATGACCTCGAACTGAAGATCAAGGCGATTCTCTGTCATGAAAGCCAGTTCGACGACCTCGAGGCCACCGAGAAGCGCATGCGAGAATGGGGTGGCGAGGAGCAGGAGGATGGCAGTAAGCGACACTTCGAGCGGTTCCAGCAACTGGACTTCCGCGGCCGGCCGCGTAGAGGGCCTAGAGGGGACGGCAAGACCGCCAAAGAATCAGAATCTTGAAATAGAAAGAGTGGAGGGGCAACCCCTCCACTCCTTTGTACATTCAACTCTGTCAACTCGGTGCTGCTACAATACCGAAGCCTGACTCCTACTGAACCTCACCCATCAGCTCTTCCTGCAGCTCATTGGCCGTCTCCGTCAACGCATCGAGCGTCGCCTGGATGTCCGCGCCTTGCATAATCTCATTGAAGGCCGTTTCCGCGGCATCGCGCACAGCCTGGTAAGAGATGAGCTGCGGCTCATACGCGCCGTAACCTAGCAGGGCCAAAGCCTCGCCATACTGCGGGTTCTCCTCCACATAGCCGCTCAGATGCGCTTCCGTTCCCGCACGGGTGGGGAAGTAGTTGCTGGCCTCTACCCAGCGCGCCTGAACCTCCGGTGAAGTAAACCACTTAATGAACAGCCACGCCGCCAGCTCCTGCTCCGGCGGGCCCGCCGTAATCATGACGTCGGCGCCGTAGATGTTCTGCACCGGATTCTCAGTCGTATGCGGAATCGCTGTCACGCCCCACACGTCCATGTCCCGTCCCTGCTCTTCAGCGATAGTGACCATGTCGTTGGCATAGAACGGCAGGCCGGAGCTGGAGCCCTGTGTGAAGCTTGCCCGCCGCGCTGCAAACTCAGGATTCGGGTAACCTTCAGTGAAGAAATAGGCGCAGCCATTGTCGAACATGCGCTTCAGCATCGTCATGGCGTCAATCGTGGCCTGTCCATTGTAGACATAGCCAGTGTTGTCCTCGTTCAACACGTCGCCGCCGAGAGCGAATGTCCAGGACGCCGTCGCTGAGGCATCATCTCGCAATATGTAGCCGCCGGTGCCATCGCCGTTCGCTTCCGCCGCGGCGCATGCCATCTCCTCAAACTCTGCCGGCGTTGAAGGTGGCCCGGCGAATCCCAGCTCTTCCAGCCAAGTCTGATTGTAATAGAGCACTTCCATCGAGCGGTTGGGCGGGAAGCCCAGGCGCTGGCTATCGAAAACCGGATGGACGCCCTGCTCCATGAAGCTGGCGAAGAAGTCATCACGTTCCTCTGCTGTGAATCCCCACGTAGGATCGTCGATGAACTTGTCAAAGTCGGCTAGGACGCCGTTCAACTGGTAAAAGGCCTGGTCGTTCTGATAACCAACAATTAGACTCGCCGGCTGCTCACCCGACGCCGTGCTGGCATTCACCTTGTCACGGATATCATTGTAACCGCCCTGATTCTGCGCGTCGAGGACAATGCCGCACTCATTGTTCGTGTTGAAATCCTCGACGATCACCGCGAGCTTCTCTTCGCGAGAGCCACGGTGCTGATGCCACCATACGATTGTCTGACCGCGCGGATCGATCCCGGCCAGCGGGCCGTCAGCCGCCGGAGCGCATGGCCCTTCGTCCATCGCCTCGGCCGCAGGCGCTTCCTCTTCCATCGCCGCCGGCGCTTGAGCCGCCGGCGCCGGGCAAGCCGCCAAAACGAGAGCTGCGACCAGAAGCGTTGCCAACATCCACATTCGTTTTGTATTCATAAGGTTCTATCTCCTGTTATGGTTGAATACCGAAACGGATAACACGAAATTGAAAATCGAGTACTGACTGTTATAGTCTCGAATCTTACCGTACCCTTGTCAAACAGCGTCTGCTAACCCTTCAGCCCGGTCGTAGCAATCCCCTCTATGAAATGGCGCTGCGTGAAGAAATAGAGGACGACGATCGGCAGCATAGTGATGATAGCACCCGCCATCTGCAAGTGCAGAAGCGCCCCCGCCTCATCCAGAAAAACAAGCAGTCCGTAGGAAATGGGTCGCCAGTCCGATGACGTCGTCACCAGAATCGGCCAGGCAAGCGCATTCCAGGCGCCCACAAAACCAAATAATACCAGCGTCATAACCGCGGCAGTGGAAAGCGGCAGAACCACCGTGATCAAGTAGCGCAAATGCCCGGAACCGTCAATCTGCGCAGAGTCCCAAAGTTCGCGAGGAATCTGCTGGAAGAACTGGCGCAACAGAAATATACCGAACGCGCTCGCCATGAATGGAATCGTCAACGAAGGCCAGTTGTTGATCCATG
>JAPPKT010000652.1 GCA_028819675.1 Caldilineaceae bacterium
TCAGCGCATACTGGCAATGGGTAATCCAGGGCGTCATCCTGGTCTCCGTTGTCGTCTCGGATGTCTACATGAATCGCAGACGCCGCACTGCTTGACCACTGAGGCTCGGGCTCTTGCAAAGGCCCTGCAATCAGGCCGCGAAAGCCTCTGTCAGCCTCTTGGTGAAAGGAGAGCCTATTGGACAGATGGAGTTCGGATCCGGAGGGAAATCTCTCCCGCGTAGCTGATATGAGTACGACCCGCAGAGCAATCTTATCGAAACAAAGGAGAAATAAGATGAGGAAGCATTTCGGAGTCTTGATCGCTGTTATGATCTTCGCGCTCATGTTGACGGCCTGCGTGATGCCCGACGGACAGATGGTGACGGCAGACGGCGCCGCGCCCGTGCAGACCGAAGCCAAGGATTGGCCTCTGGTGCAAGACCTGCGCATCTGTCACATCATCGAGCTCGGCCATCCCTACTCAACCGCCAAAGTTACGCTGGCGGAAAAGGAAGCCAACGTATTCGGCTTCACCTATGATGTCTACGACACCCAGGGCGACATACCCAACGAGATCCGCCTCATCGAGGACTGCATCACCAAGCAGTACGATGTGATCGCCCTCGTTCCCTATGACACCTCCGCCCTCAACGATGCCCTCCGCGAAGCCCAGGAGGCCGGCATCCCCGTGATCGCCGAAGGCGCCGACCTTGACGAAGAGGGCCTCGGCTACGTCAACACCATGATCGGCTCATCCGGCTGGGCCGAGGGCGAGACCGCCGGCAAGGCCGTCTGCCAGGCCCTCGAAGACGGCCAGGGTTGGGTCATCATCGAAGGCGCTACCGGTCATGGCCTCGTCCCCCAGCGCTCGTCCGCCCGTGAATACGTCGCCGAAAACTGCCCCGGCAGAGAGCTCGTCGCCGTCGACACCGGCATGTGGAACCGTGAAGAAGCCCGCACCGTGATGGAGAACTACCTGACCGCCTACCCCGACCAGATTCACATGGTCTACTGCCATAACGACGATATGTGCCTCGGCGCAGTCAGGGCGATCGCAGAGGCCGGCCTCCAGGACACCATCAAAGTGCTCGGCGTTGATGGCGGCGCCAAGGAGGTCTACGACGCCATTCGCGACGGCACCATGTGGGGCACCGTCCTCAACGACGCCTCATTTATCGCCGTCAAGATCATCCAGTCCGCCAGGGACCTGGCCGAGAACCGCCCGGTCATCTTCTGGCAGACTTCGCCCGCCGTCCTGATCACCAAGGAAAACGTGGATCTCTTCCCCAATCTCTGGTAATCAACTGAAAGAGGAGTGAGAGATGTTATCTCATCTCTCACTCCTCTCCGCTCACTCCTGTCTGAAGGGGGATCACCTTGGAAAGCAACTACATCGTCGAAATGAAGGGCATATCCAAGCGATTTGGCAGCGTCCAGGCGCTGAACCAGGTCGACCTGGAGCTGCGTGAGGGAGAGATTCTGGGGCTGGTCGGAGACAACGCCGCCGGCAAGTCCACCCTCATGAAGATCCTCAGCGGCGCGCACGTCGCCGACAGCGGCCAGATCCTCATAAACGGCGAGGAAGTGTCAATCCGCGACCCCCGCGACGCCCGCAGCTGCGGCATTGAGATGATCTACCAGGACCTGGCCCTCTGCAACAACCTCGACGTCGCCCGCAACATCTTCCTCGGCCGCGAATATACAAGAGGCCTGCCCTTTCTCAGCATCCTCGACAAAAAGAAGATGTATGCCGAATCCGCCGAGTTGCTCAAAAGGCTGAACATCAACATCAGCTCCCCCAGGCTCAAAGTCGAGCGCATGTCCGGCGGCCAGCGCCAGATGGTTGCCGCCGCCAAAGCCATCGCCTTCGACGCCAAAATCCTCCTCATGGACGAGCCCACCGCCGCCCTCGGCGTCCGCGAAGCCAACACCCTCCTGCGCCTCATCAAGGACCTGCGCGACGGCGGCCATTCCGTCGTCCTCATCACCCAGCGCGTCCCCGACATCCTCGCCATCGGCGACCGCGTCATGGTCCTCAAAGGCGGCCGCCGCCAGGGAATCCTCAACGTCTCCGAAGTCGGGCTGGACGACGTAGTCGAGCTCATAGTCAGAGGCCGCGCCGGCGCCGAATCCGAAGAAGACGCCCTGGAATACCTCTCCTTCGGCTAAAAAAGCGCTGACGACTCACCCAAACCCAGTCCGCGACGCCTGAACGAGACAACCGCAGTTTCCTCCCTCCTCACCGCCCCTCCTATCCGCAATCAATCGCCGCAGACACTAACCCCTAACCCCTGTCCCCTAGCCCCTGCAGTTTTGGGCGGTCGGGCCTATTCGG
>JAPPKT010000389.1 GCA_028819675.1 Caldilineaceae bacterium
ATACCAGTGGCCCACCGGGTGGATGCACTGGTCGGGCAGGTTGTCGACGTAGTCATTTCCCTCCCCTTCCGTACGCGCCCAGTTGACCAGCGCACCGTGCAGGCTCTCTTGGACCTTTTCCGCCTGCACGTCAAGCACCTGTCTCGCCGTCTCCTCCCAGGCGAAACGCAGATCCCGCACCATGGGCACCATGCGCAAGCCTATGCTCCGCCCCGGCGACAGCAGGAGTGGACCGCTATATCCACAGTCGTCACCGTTACTGAGAGCCTTGGCGATCGCCCCGTGCGTTAGATAGCTGGTGGTGACGATGTGAGGCAGCGGCATGCCGCAAAGTCGCCCGCTGCGCCTGCTCTTGGCCAGGTGAGTCTCGATGAAGCTGCGGTGACTGCCACCCAGACGCGCAAATGGATTCAGCGCCTTGACAACGCCCGCACCCTGGCTCCACCGGCTGCCCGCACCCCCTGCCAGGGTAACGACCGCCGCTTCCCCCGCCCTGAGCGCGGCCGCGCCGATCTCCCCGAGACGGTCCGGCAACCCCGCCGTTGCGTCAACGACCTCTTCTGGCGCAACGTCTTCAATTAGGCTGCGCGTCGGCAGCCGGTTCTGGGCCAGGCCGATCCGTCC
Source organism: Caldilineaceae bacterium (assembly GCA_028819675.1). Next base: position 625 of record JAPPKT010000389.1, read on the forward strand.
GCTGCGTAGATCGCCGCGGATCTGTTCATGCTGTTCGCGGTCAAACGCGTTTGCCGTCAGTAACGCCGACAGCGAGTCCTGGGAGTCCTCCTCCTGCTTCTGCGGCATCATGCGCTGCAAGAGTGATGGCAGCACGTCGACAAGAGCCGGATCCCCGCCGCTCGCAGCCCCGAAAACTTCCAGTTCCGCGCGCTGCGCTGGAGTGAGCAGCCACGGGTCCTGGCGCAAAGTGTCTGGAACGGTCAGCCGGTAGTAATCCGCCGGCATCAGCGCGGCGGCCCTCTCCGAACCCACCCTTGTCCCGCCCGGCGCCCCGTGCAGTTCGGCCCTTGTCCCCCGCTCGTTAATCGCAAAGTCATATACAACCGGCTGCATCGCAAAGGGCACCGCGTCCTCCATGCGCCCCTTCGTTGCATCCATGATCTCCTGCATCCGGACCTTCGCGGCCGCCTTGTAGCGCGGATCAAAGAGAAACCCCATGCCGCCCCCGGACATCCCCCCCAACATCCAGAAGCCCCAGAAATGCTCACCAAACGCAACGCGCGCCTGCTCGATCAACCTGTCAGTGTAGAGGTTGCCTGCCCACGGTATGATCGTCTGTATCGGCCCCCGAAAGTTGCTTTCAGTAGCCTCCCCAATCGCCTTTACATTACCCGCTTTCAGATGCCCCAATATCTCGTCCAGAGTACCGATCGCCTGCTGTCGACCCGCCCACTCCTTCTCGGAGCGCAGCAGATACTTCTCCGTCACCATCTCCAGGATCGGCCCAACGTCCTGCGCCATACCCCCGTGCACCAGGACCAGGCTCGCCTGCAGCGCCTGCCGGGTCTCGTCGCTTATCTCGTCTCTTCCAAATAGATGGTGGCCGGGCAACAGCCTCCCCCGGCTGACTCCGAACTCGGGATCCCCCTCTGAACTCAGCCTTCCCTCGATCAGCTTAATCCCCGGCCAGATGCCGCCCGAATCCTGCCAGCCTCCGCCCGATCCACCCAGCCACTCCCCCAGAATCGCCCGCGCCGCCACCAGCCGGCGCTCATCTTCGCTCAGCCCGCCCGCAAGCGAACGGACTTGGCCCGTCGCTCGCATACTGACGGTGATGAGGCAGGCCAGCAGACTGGTGGAAACGGCCAATCGCGACCCCTTAGGGATGTCATTCACTTTGCTCACCAGTTCAATCCCCTGCCCAGAACCCACCAGCTGCGTTAGCAGGTCCGACAACGGCTGGTGCGCCCCCTCCATGCCCGGCGGCACAATGCCGGCCGCAATCAGCGCAGCCTTCAACAGCCCGAGATGGTCGCGCGCAAAATCGAAGACCTCGGCGAATGTCGTAATCTCTGCACTCGCCTGCAGGTCAACGCTTACCAGCCGCAAAACCGGCCGGTCAATAACCCGAAAGTAACCCTCCACCGGCGGCCGCGGCCCCCGGCCCTCTGTCTGCCCCCCGCCGTCCACGCTCAAATCAATCGAAACGTTCAACACCCGCGCGCCTTCTGGGAAATCCATTCCCAGAAAGAAGATGTCGCTCCAGCCGCTATGCGTCAGGTCCATCCGCACAGGTGTTGCTTCGCGCAGCAAGGGAAAAAGTCCGTTTTCGAGAGGACGCAGCAGACGCTTACGCACCCGCAAAGGATGGTCGCTCGGATGGCCTACCCGGAACATCCACTGGTTGC
>JAPPKT010000315.1 GCA_028819675.1 Caldilineaceae bacterium
CAGATTGCCCAGTTCCAGGCTGACGGTTTTTTGAACGGCGGGCAGGTGTTGAGCAATGAGGAAGTAGAGACGCTGCGCGCAGAGGTCATGCGCGTCATTGATGAGCGGGAGCGCGACGACATCCCTCAGCCCGTTCATGTTCGAAATATGAGTCGTGATGAGAGCAAAGCGGTGTGGCAGATCGTCAACATTTGGGAAGCGAGCGGCCCTTTCAGAGACCTGATTAGCCGGAAAGACATCACCACCGGCATCGCCCAATTGACAGGCGCCACAGAGCTACGTATCTGGCACGATCAGATCCAGTACAAGCCGCCCCAAACCGGCGGGACGACACACTGGCACCAGGACGCCCCACTATGGCCGATCATCCGCCCCATGACCGAAGTAACTGCATGGGTGGCGCTGGACGACGCAGACGAAACGAATGGCTGCATGTCGATGGTACGGGGTTCCCACCAATGGGGCAACAACATTGCGTATCTGCAGCAGCTGGAAGAGATCAACAGGATGCCGACCGAGTTTGAGGGGAAGGAACTTCAGGTGGCGAGCTGCACTGTGAAGAAGGGCGAGGTTCATTTTCACCATGCGCTCACCTGGCACGGTTCGCATGACAATAACAGTGATCGTCCCCGACGGGCTATTGCGCTGCACTACATGACGAACGAGACCTATTATGTCGCCAGCGGTGAGCATGTGATGAAAGCGTTTGTCGAAGTGGAAGACGGTGAGCAGTTGCGCGGCAAGCACTTTCCACAGGTGTATCCGAAAGGTTAGGTCGGCGGAACGGAGAGAATTGGGCAGAGAGGGATTCGCCGGAGGGAGGCAGCTCGACCCCGGTCAAGGTCTTTAGCCAGGGACGCCCACAGTTGAGCGGAGATTCATCACATGGTCCGAATCGGCATTGTCGGATGCGGCCGCATCCTCAACGCACATCTGCAAGGTTACCGGCTGTTGCGAGAGGCCGGCTATGACGGTTTTCGCATCACGGCGCTGTGTGCCCGAAACGAGGAAGATGCGCTCATGTTCCGCAAGCGCGGCGAAGGGCCGACACCGCGGGCGGCGGTGCTGGCGCCGGAGACGGGGGACCCGCTGGCGGCGCCCCACATCTATCTGGATGAGTTCCAGCCGGATACCGACGTTGCGGTCTTTACCGACTACAGGGAAATGATAGCGGCGGGTGTGGTGGATGCGGTCAACGACTTCACGACGCTGTCGATGCACCACCAGATTGGAGCGGCCGCCTTCGATGCCGGCCTGCATCTGCTCGTGCAGAAGCCGCTGGCGATATCGGTGGCGGCGGGGCGCCTGATGGTAGACGGCGCCAAGGCTAAAGGCTTGACTCTGGGACTGTTCGAAAATGTGCGCCAGTCGGCCGGCACGCGCGCGGCGGCCTGGGCCATTGGCAGTGGGCTGATCGGCAACCTTCAGCTGGCGCTGTTTGGCGGGATAGGCGGGCTGTGGTCCCCCGACAAGATCGTGGGTGAAACGCCCTGGCGTCACCGCAAGCTCGAGGGCGCGGGCGGTGGCGCGATCGACATTGGGGTACACGTGATGCACATGGTCCGTTACACCTGCGGCGAGGTGGCTGCAGTCAGCGGGACTGTGCGCACGTTTGAACCTGTACGCTACTTGCACGGTGACCCGGCGGCCGGACCAAGCGTTGAGGCCAACGTGGACGACACCTACCTTGCGACGGTCACTTGCGAAGGCGGTGCGCTGGCGCAGTTAATGTGGTCCTGGGGCGGCCACGGCGAGGAGACGCCGATCCCGGGGGCGCCGGTCTTTTATGGAAGCGAAGGGTGCATCAAGGGCGGTGAGATTATCCTTGACGATGGCAGCCGCCGCAACTTGCAAGAGGCGTTCTGGGCTGAAGCAGACCCGGCACTACGGGACGTCCAGTTTCCGCTGGTGGGGGCTAACGAAACGCGCCTTACCGACCCGTTCGCAATCCAGCAGTACGACTGGCTGGAGGCCATAGGCCGGGGGGGCCAGCCTGAGACGGACGGTGAGGAGGGCCTGCGGGACCTGGCGGCTGCGTTTGGGATGATTGAGTCTTCCCAGGTGGGGCGGACCGTGTCGATGGAGGAGTTGCTGTCGGGAGAGGTGTCTGGTTACCAGCGCGAGATAGATGACCACTTCGGTCTTGGCTAGACTGCATAGCGTCGACATGAAGGTGACGAGAAGGTGAAGACCAGCGCTTTCTACGCAAGAGTCGTGGAATGGTCAGAGGAAGACAACTGCTACGTCGGCAGTTGTCCCGGACTATTCTATGGGGGATGCCATG
>JAPPKT010000058.1 GCA_028819675.1 Caldilineaceae bacterium
TGCTGGACCTGGGTGTCGAGTTCGACATCATCGAAAAGCGCGGCGCCTTCTACCGCTACAGCGATGATCTGCTCGGACAGGGACGTGAAGCCGCCAAGAACCATCTGCGCGACAATCCCGAGATAGCCTCACAGATCGACAGCATCATCAGGGATAGAACAGGACTCCCAGCCCGCTCCAAGGGAGACGAGGTCCAGGCTTGACCGAGTTCCGGTACAGGACGACACACCCAGTGCAGGCACTATGCACTGAATTTATCTTTCTTGTTCCTTTATGTGCAGATATGCACAGGAGTTCACAATATACTGAAAAGTTTCAAACGTCGCACGTGTTGCCATAATTGAAAACGCTCACCACAGCGCTCTCAAATTGGACGCGATTTTGTGCTGACACACTACCGCCAAAACCAGTACAGCAACCCAAACCTTTTATTCCATTTTAACGGGGGACGCCCTGGGTCGCTGACACAGCGGAACAGATAATTTGGCAGGCGTTCGCTTTGCTGCTGATAGCCAGAGGCGGATCGAACGTCATAACTGGTGTTGATGTAATGCCGGCTGTTGACACGGAAATATAGACTCGCAGACAACCACCCACCGCAACCCTCCCCATTTGCGATGCGGGCAAACCGATATCGAATCGGTGAGTTGTGTAATGCAACAGCAGGTGTCCATAGGAAATCGCCCTCACTGAGGCGCAATGCTGAACTGACGCGTCTTTTTTGGCATGGTCTGATCTGAGACGAGAGCTCAGGCGATGCCAGGTTGAGACTTTCAAGTCGCTGTGGTCTATGGCCATGGCGACTTTTTTTGGACCGATTATGACAGGCCGAACGATTACAGCGCTGCGTTTCCAGAAGAGAGACAAAGAACGGGTTAATCTCTTTCTGGACGGCGAATACGCCTTCCCGTTGCCGGCGGTGGAAGCCGCCCAACTGAGGATTGGCCAGCAGCTCAGTGTGCAGGAGATCGAGGCGTTGAAAGCCGTCGATCTGCGCAGCCGCGGCTACAACCGCGCACTGCGTTTCCTGGCAGTGCGCCCCCGCAGCCAATTGGAGGTGCGGCGCAACCTCCAGGCTTACCGGCCAAAGGACGGGAGGCGTTTGGGCGCGTCACAGATCGACTGGATCGTCGCCGGGCTGCGAGAGAGACAGTACCTCGACGACCGGGAATTTTCCCGCTTCTGGGTCGAGCAGCGCAATCGATTCCGGCCTATTGCACCGAGAGCGCTGCGATACGAGTTGCGCCAGAAGGGTGTCGACGATAGCGTTGCCCAGGCGGCAATCGATGAACTGAGCGACGCGACGTCGGCCTGCGAAGCCGCTGCCCGCAGCCGTCTGTACAGATGGCAAGAGGAGACCAACCCTGCTCACTTTCGCAGTAAAGTGGGTAGCTTTTTGCAGCGCCGAGGATTTGACTGGGAAGTGGCCCGCGACGTGATCGACCGTATCTGGCAAGAGCTGGAAGAGGCGCGCGTCTCCTCCCGCGCCGTTCAGGAGGAACGGTGGGAAGTGTAAGCGGATTGTTTGGCCACTGAAATTGCAATGACCCCACAGGGGTTCCGGCGTATGAATGTCGGGAAGAACAGGATACGCCTGCATCCAACCGGCGCAGCCACACGTATCTCAGGCTGTGCGCATCCAAACCAAGGGGTTCGGATATGGACATGCTAGTCGTGGTTGTCATAATTGTCGCGGTCTTGATTGTCGCGGCCATCGTCGGGTATCTGATCTATTATGCCTACCGACGCGGGTTGACTTATGGCGCACTTCAAGAGAAAGAGCGGCAGGAACTCGCTGTGCAGAGCGCGGAGACACAAGCGGTCCAGATTCTTAAAGAAGCCGAGGCAGAAGTTCAACGCCAGCAACTGGCTCTGAGGGAGGAGGAAGTAGGAATACGGAACGAACTGGATGCCATACGCTCCCGCCAGCGCCGTGATCTGGATCGCAGTGAAGGCCGGCTGCGTAATCGTCAGGAGCAGCTAGACAAAAGGGTCGATCAGCTTGAAAACCGCGAACGCAAGCTGAACCAGAGAGAAAGCGGGCTGGACAAACGTGCCACGGCTCTGGAAGCCGCCGAACAACAGCGCAATGAAGAGCTTCAGCGCGTGGCCCATATGACCCAGGCAGAGGCCAAAGAGATCCTGCTTCAGGAGGCGGAAAGGAACTCGCGTCAGGAGCTTGCGCGCACAATTCGTGAGGTCGAGGCCGAGACGCAGGAGATCGCCGAACGCCGCGCCAGGGAAATCATCACCCTGTCCGTGGAACGGATCGCCAGCGAGC
>JAPPKT010000110.1 GCA_028819675.1 Caldilineaceae bacterium
CAGATAGACCGCATAATTGGCAAGTGACTCATCCAGCCATGGCTCATCCGGCTGATCGTTACCCACCAGGTTGAAAAACCACTGGTGAGCAACCTCGTGGGGCGTGGCGATGCTGAAACCCCCGCCGCCCTCCCCGTAAAAGTTCGCCGCCAGCGCAAGCAGGCCGGCATGCTCCATCCCAAACGCTGTCGTCGGCAGCGGCACGACGTCCAACTCGCGATACGGATACTGACCGAACATGCCGTTAAAGACGGCCAGGCTCCCCGTCGTATAGCTCAGCGCCGTCTGCGCCGACGCCAGCCCACCAACCGGGTAGTACGAATTGACCGTGGTCCCATCAACCTCCTCGCTCATCGCCTCCCAGCGGTCGGTCACAGCCGCATAAAAGGAGCGCACCGGCCCCGCCGCGATCCGCCACGTCGTCGTGCCGTCCTCGTTGGGCATCCGCGCCGTAGTCGAGCCGCTTGCAACCACCGTAAGCGCCCCCGGCGCCGTCAACGCCACCTGATAGAAACCAATGTCTGCAAAGAGCGAGTCACCGAAACTCGCACCCGCGAACAGATCCCAACCCCTGTGGTCGTAAACTGCCAGCGTGGGATAGAAGCCCGCCAAATCGTAGACCCCGTTCACAAACCCGTATAGGCCCGCCCCCGCCGTACCCGCGTACACCTGAGTCGGCAGCGTGGCCCAAAACCACAGCGTCACATCCGTTGTCGCCCCCGCGGCCAGCCCATCGTCAAGCGGGATATGCACCACCGCATCCTCGAAAAGATGCGCAACCTCCACCACCTTTCCGTCCACCATCGCCCGGCTGACCTGGGCTGAGCCCCCGAAAGCAGGCAAACTGGGATAGAGTCGGAAATAAAGCTCGTTGAGGCTGGTCTCCTCCTGATTCGTGATGCGCACCCGCTGTACACCCTCCAACCGCGGGATCTCCCCCGGCAGGAGGCCGACTTGAATATAGTAGTGCGGCGCGTCCGACAACCGCTGCACATCCTCCCCGAATGCTTCAAGCAGCGTCTCGCCGTAGACCTTGTAGTCTGTCAGATCAACTTCAGGCGTCGGAAAAAGAGGGGGTTCCGGGACCGGTGTGGCCGTTGGCGGCGGGGCGGTTGGCTCGGGTGTAGGGGTCGCAGGGGCAACTGTCGCCGTCGACGTTGGCGAAAGGACGGTGACATCCGGTTCTTCTGTTGTCGGAGTCGCCCCTCTGCTGCAAGAGGCCAGCACAACCGCCAGCGCTACCGTCCCGGCGAATATTACGAAAAAACGATACGGCGACCGGAGCCTGCGCTCTCGCATCCATTCAGCGCGTGTCAAGCCCCCTGCAGAGGCAGACCGTCGACCTGCATGGGTTGCCGCGCCCATCAATCCCGTCCCCCATTGCCTGCCGCCGACTCCACGTCTCCGGCAGGCTGCTTCACATCCCTGCAGCGCATACCGTCGGCGGCAACACCATAGCTTGGTGACGAGCGAAACCAGCCGCGTGCAAGCTCCGGCGCACTCAGCCCCGGAGTTCAAAAATGGCAGCCCCGTCTTTCCTCTCCTCCTCCCGCAACCAGGACGAAGACCCGGACGCGCAGCGAGCGCCCGGCAATGCGCACAGTTCCTCCAAAACCTTTACGACGCCGAACCCATCGTTGGCGATTCTCGCTGTAAACTCTCAACCAGTCGCTTGGCCTCACCGCTCAGGGGCACGGGCAACTCAACCACAACCTCCACCAGCAGGTCTCCCCGGTTCTTGTTATCCTTCACGTCCGGCATGCCCTGCCCCTTCAACCGGAAAACCTTCCCGTTCTGTGTGTCCGGCGGGATCGTCAGCGCCACCGCCCCCTGCATCGTATTCACGCGCGCCTCACCCCCGAGGAGCGCAACGAACAGGTCCACGGGTACCTTCGTGCGCAAATCGGTCCCATCCACCTCAAATTCCTTGTGCGGCTGCACCGACACCGTCATGATCAGGTCGCCGGCCCGCACCTTCGAGCCCGTCCTGACCCCGGCCGGGATCGTCACCTCGAACCGGGAATCGCCCTGCTGTACCGTCCGCTTGGTCCCCATGAACGCCTCTTCCAACGCGATCTCTACTGGGACCGTCTGGCCGCTGTTTGGGCGGCCGAAACTCGGATGGGGCGCCTGCCGCGTCGATCTGCGCGTCTGCGCCGGCCCACCCCCGAAAAGCTGTTGAAAGAAATCAGAAAATGAGCCGCCGCCGCCGGCTATGCCGCCGAACATCTGCTCAAACTCTTCAGGACTCACCGTTCGGCCCTGCTGACGCTCCG
>JAPPKT010000239.1 GCA_028819675.1 Caldilineaceae bacterium
CAAGGGAGGGCCGAATAGGCCCGACCGCCCAGAACTGCAGTAGTCAGTGATCAGTAGTCAGTGGTCAGTGAAAGCAGCAGTTGATGGGTGATAGGTGTGAGAGGAGAGTTAACTTGGCTCGCCTCGTCCAGCGTTGCAAGCTGACTAAGGATGATTAGGCATGATTCGAGAGACCGATGGACTGTCATTTCCAAAGGGCTATTGCCATCCGACGTTGTGAATGGAGTTTACGTGTCGCCCACTGTGCCTTGAGATCTGAGGAACTGGCTAGTGAGAGGTCGCTTGCCAGTTGAGGCCGTCCACTTGACTTCATTGCCACTCCCGGGCAACAGACCCTGCGATTTCGGGTGCTACTAAGGATTAGTAATATTCTTCAATTTGAAATGTTATGGCCGAACCGGTGAGCCTTTCTGTGATTGGCTTCCTCTCTTGGCGTATGCTACAATCGACACCACCTCTGGGCCGGATTACGCAGACGTGTTCCAGCCGCCTCTCCCGTGTTGAGATCACTCATGACAGAACCTGTTGTCGTTCTCGAAAACGTCGATATGATCTTTGGAGAAGGCGCCGCAGACCAGGTCCACGCGCTCAAGGAAATAGACCTACAGATCGAACAGAATGATTTCATTTCGCTAATCGGTCCGTCCGGTTGCGGAAAGTCCACGCTCTTGCGCGTTGTGGGCGACCTGATTCAGCCCACTTCGGGCATGGCCACCATAAACGGGAAGAGCGCGCGCCAAGCCAGGCTCGATCAGGACTATGGCATCGTCTTCCAAGCCGCCACGCTCTACGACTGGCGCACTGTGGCCAAAAACGTGCAGTTGCCGCTGGAGTTGATGCAGTTCAGCCGAACGGAAAAAGACCGCCGCACGCAGGCCATGTTGGAGCTGGTAGAGTTGACTGACTTCGCCGCACACTACCCGTGGCAGCTGTCCGGCGGCATGCAACAGAGGGTGGCCATCGCGCGTGCGCTCTCTTTCGAACCCTCGATATTGCTGATGGATGAGCCGTTCGGTGCGCTAGACGAGATGACTCGAGAGCGTCTCAATTTGGAGCTTCTAAACATCTGGAGGAAGACCAACACGACGGTACTTTTCGTCACGCACAGCATCACTGAAGCCGTCTTTCTTTCCACCAGGGTGATCGTGATGTCCGCCCGTCCGGGCCGCATCACCGCGGATATCGCCATCGATCTGCCCCAGCCGCGAAATGCGGAGACCCGCAGCAACGTGCGCTTCTTCGAGCTGGAGACAGAGGTAAGGGAGGCGCTGCGCATCAGCGAAGGCGGCCAGGAAAGCAACAGGGCGCCTGCATGAGCGAGAGCAGGCAGCGTATCTGGGCGCCGATAATAATTCTCGTTGCGCTGGTCTTCTTGTGGGAAGCGCTTGTGACAGCCTTCAATATCCAGCAGTTCCTGTTGCCGAAGCCATCGGCCATCACTGGCAATCTCGTTCAGGTTGTCGTTCTGGAAGGGTCGGTTTCTCAAGGGGATCCGGTGGCGGAGCTATCGATAGATAACCGTTTCATCGTATTTCTGGCTGGCGACCTGACACCTGAAGTCCAGGCGACAATGCAGGAGGCACGCTGGCTGGAGTTCGGACTTGGTGGCCGCAGTGTCTCGGTATTGAAGGGAAGAAACCTGACGCCAATCTTGGCGGCCAGCTGGTTCACGTTGAAGGAAGCGTTGGGGGGAATGGCTATGGGCACGCTGGCGGGCATCGTGGTTGCCTTAGCCACGACGCGGTGGAGCGCCACGCGCGAGGCCCTGCTTCCCTTTGCCATCGCGGCAAATTCGATGCCTATCATTGCTTTTGCCCCGATTATGAACAACTGGTTTGGCATCGACAATCCGTTTTCGAAAATGGCGATCGTAACGGTCATGATCTTCTTCCCCATAATGATCAATACCTTGCGCGGGTTGATTTCGGTGGATAGCCGTTCGCTGGAACTGATGCATTCTTATGCAGCCAGCGACTCCGAAATCCTGTTCAAACTGCGAATCCCCAACGCGCTTCCGTCACTGTTCAGCGGCTTGAAAGTAGCGGGAGCGCTGGCCATGATCGGGGCGATTGTGGGCGAGTATTTCGGGGGCCCCCGCATTGCCTTGGGTGTATTCATTACCCAAGAGGCGGCGCTGTTCCGTTTCGCATCGGCCTGGGCCGCAATTCTCGTGGCATGTCTCATAGGCATTTCAATCTATCTCGTCATCCTTCTTGCGGAACGTTTGGCCCTGCCCTGGCATCCGACATTCCGCGCCTAGACAGAGTGATTTCACGCAATTCACAGTTCATCGGGAGGATCTCATGAAGAATCGAACATCACTTTTGCTGACCGGATGCGTGCTCCTGATCCTTGTTTTGGGAGCCTGCGTGCCGGCAGCACCGGCAACGGATTCCGGCGCGGAGATGGCGCCAGCCGACGAGGGTTGCGCCGAAATGACGCCGGTCAAGCTGCAACTCCAGTGGGTAACCCAGTCCCAGTTCGCCGGCTATTTTGCCGCCGTCGATCAGGGCTTCTATGCGGAGCAGTGCCTGGACGTAACCATTCTTGAAGGCGCGGTCGACATTGTGCCCCAGCAGGTGGTCGCGTCCGGCCAGGCCGAGTTCGGCCTGGCCTGGGTGCCCAAGGTGTTGGCCTCGCGGGCTGAAGGGGCCGACCTGGTCAATATTGCCCAGGTATTCCAGCGCAGTGGTACCCTGGAGGTATCCTGGGCCGATGCGCCGGTGGAGACCATCGCCGATATGGCGGGGAAGAAGGTCGGAACCTGGGGATTCGGCAATGAACATGAGCTGTTCGTGGCGATGCGGGCAGAGGGCATTGACCCGAACAACCCTGACGATGTCACCATTATACAGCAGAGCTTCGATATGCTGGCTCTGCTCAACCGGGAACTCGACGCGGCGCAAGCGATGATCTACAACGAGTACGCCCAGGTGTTGGAGGCTGTCAACCCTGAGACCGGTGAACTCTATCAGCCGTCTGATCTGGTGGTCATCGACTTCAACGACGTCGGCACCGCCATGCTGCAGGACCATGTCTTCGCACGTGAAGCCTGGCTGGCAGAGGAAGGGAGTGAGGACATCGCCGTTCGCTTCCTGGCCGCAAGTTTCAGGGGCTGGCAGTTCTGCCGAGACAATTTCGACGCATGTGTGCAGGTGGTACTGGACAATGGTCCTACGCTCGGCCACAGCCACATGAGCTGGCAGTTGAACGAGATAAATAAGTTGATCTGGCCGTCGCCAGCAGGAATCGGCGTGATGGACCAGGGGCTGTGGGACCAGACCGTTCAGGTGTCGGTTGACGGCGGCGTCATCTCCGAAGCCCCTAGCGACGGTGCATTCCGCACGGACCTGGCTGAAGCGGCCCTGGAACTGCTGGATGGCGACACGATGGGTGACAGCTACATGCCCATCGAAGTCGAACTGGTCGAGGGCGGCGAATAGTCGCTTGATCAATAGGGAGACAGATAGTCACGAGTGACCGGCAACTTGGTAAGTTGCCGGTCACTTGACGCGGCTGTTTGCGTTTGAAAAAGGATAGTAAGTGTGCAGAAAGTACGGGAATCGGTGACAGCTACATATGAGACACATACTGTGCAGCTTCCGACCGGGGGCGTGTGGACGTACGAGGACTATGCCCTTCTCCCAGATGACGGCAAGCGCTACGAAGTAATCCGGGGAGAACTCTATATGTCGGCGGCGCCGCGGCCTTTGCACCAGCGAGTCATTACACGTCTATCCTATTTTTTGGAAGGATTTCTTGAGAATTCTGACATTGGGATAGCATTCGTTGCCCCCATTGACGTAATTCTTCCAGATAGAATTGGTGACCCTGTGCAGCCTGACATTGTCGTCATTCGCCGCGAAAGTCTCCCTATCATCGACGAACTCAACATCCAGGGTGCGCCTGACCTGGTTGTTGAAGTGCTGTCCCCTTCCAGCCCTGCACATGACCGTAAACTGAAGTATGATCTCTACGCTGAGGCTGGAGTGCAGGAATACTGGATAGTCGATCCCCACATTCGGTCAGTCGAGATTCATGTCTTACAGGACGGAACCTACGAACACCTCGGAAAATGGGGTGAAGGGGAAACCGCCCGTTCTGTTGTTTTGAAAGGTTTTTCCGTTCATGTCAATGAGATGATTCCCACATGATCCTGGTGACCGGCGCGGCCGGCAAGACCGGGAGGGCTGTCCTTGATGCGCTGGCCCAGACCGGACAGCCGGTGCGCGCCTGGCTGCGCCGTCCTGAGCAAGCCAAGGACCTGCCCGCATCCGTTACAGTTATCGGCGACATAGCGGATGCGCGCTTGTGGAAGGAGGCGTGCATCGGAGTCGATGCGCTCTATCTCATGTGCCCCAATATGTTTCCCCGCGAGCTTGAGGTGGGCCGAATGGCGATGGAGGCTGCACGAACGGCCGGCGTCGAACGCATTGTCTACCATTCGGTACTTCACCCGCAGACAGAAGAGATGCCCCATCACTGGCAAAAGTTGCGCATGGAAGAGGAGATCTTTCGCGGCGGCCTGCCATTCACAATTCTCCAACCATGCGCGTACATGCAGAACGTGGTTGCCTACCTGGATGACATAATAACGAAGGGCAGGTATGTGGTACCCTATAATATTCGGGCTCGATTCGCGCTTGTTGACCTGGCTGACGTTGCCCTGGCAGCTGCACGCATACTGACCGAATCCGGCCATGAAGGAGCGACTTACGAGCTGGCCGGGCCCGCGAATCTCTCCTCGGAGGATATAGCCCAGGCTTTTACCCACCGATTGCAGCGACCGGTTGAAGCTGTTGAAAGATCAGTAGAGAGATGGGAGAGCTCCGCCAATGCCGGCGGAATGCCTCCCGAGACGATTGGATTTCTGGCCGCTATGTTTCGATACTACGACCGCTACGGACTGATAGGCAATGGAAACGTCCTGGGCTGGTTGCTGGGCCGGCGTCCGACTTCATTTTCGCATTTCGTGACGCGGGTCGTTCCTGTATGACGATGACCTTGTGACAGCCCGGCTGGCTTGCATCCTGGTGTCAGGCGCAAGCGACCCTTGTCCAGAGATTTGCCATGAGATTCATCCTGTCCACCGGATCCCTGTATAACTACAGCGTCGACCGCGTCTTTGCCCTTGCGGCTGAGGCAGGCTTCGACGGCATCGAGATGCTCATCGATCATCGCTGGGACACTCGCCAGTCCGACTACCTGCATCACCTAATGGAAAGCCACTCTTTGCCGATCCCGGCCCTCCACAGCCCTTTCAGCCGCAACTGCAGCGGCTGGGGAGAAACAGAGCACGGCGCCATCGCCCGCACCGCCGAACTGGCTAACGAGCTTGGCGCGCAGGTTGTAGTCCACCATCTCCCCATGCGTTTCGGATATGCATTTCTGCAGACGGCGGGGCGCAGTCTTTTGCTGCCGAATCCTTTCGATTCCGGCCGCCAGTACGCGACCTGGCTATCTGAAGGTTACGCGGCGCTCCAAACCTCTACGGACGTACTGCTTTGCATCGAAAACCTGCCGGCGACCCGCTTTTTGGGCAGACGCGTCAACCCGGCCCGTTGGAACGCGCATAGCCGCACAACACTTGACGACATCACTCGCTTTCCTCACATAACCTTGGACACGACCCACCTAGGCACCTGGGGACTTGACCCGCTGGAGGCCTACGACCGCTGGGGGCAACGCGTGAAGCACGTGCATCTGAGCAACTTCGACGGCAGCGAACACCGCCGCCCCGAGGACGGCTCGCTACGGCTCGACGCATTGCTGGCCCGCATGGCCGCGGACGGTTACCCCTATTCCATTTCGCTGGAATTGCATCCCGACGCCCTGGAGGCGGGTGCGCCTGACAGCCGGATCGTTGACCTACTGCGGGGCAGCCTGTATTACTGCCGGAAGGCGGTCGGGTAAACGAAAAGAGCAGCCCGGCACGGCTGCTCTTGAAGTATCAATCGGGTCAGGTCTGGTTCTCATTCCATCGGGTAGCGCAGCCCCCAGTCTTCGCGCAACCCGTCCATCAGGCGCATGATAGCCAGAGACTCGGCCAGTGGCATGAGCTCGTGTTCGGTCAGGCCTTCACGCAGGCAGCGGCCGCATTCGACGGCCTGATAGTTCCATCCATTGCCAATAAAATCCGGGCGTACCGTCTCCTGCTCGTGGCCGTCGCGATGGATCGTGAACCCTGACGGGGCCCACCAGCGGTCATGAGCACGAATCTCCCCCTTTGTTCCGCTAATGTGCAGCGAATGGGGCGTGTTGGCGCGGACTGCAGTGGACATAACAGCGAGAGCGCCGTCTTCGTACTGGAAAAGCATACCGGCCAACTCGTCGACGCCGGTCTCGCCCAGGTGCGCCAGCGACGCGATGCGGGCAGGGCTCCCCAGCAGGTGATGGACCAGCGAAATCGGATATACGCCAATGTCCAGCAAGGCGCCGCCGCCCAAGTCGGGGTTGAAAGCGCGGCTTGCCGGATTGACCGGTGCGCGATAGCAGAAATCTCCCTGGAAGAGGCGGATGTCGCCGATCTGCCCGTCTTCGATGCGACGAACCATCTCGCGGATGTGAGGCAGGAAACGCGTCCACATCGCCTCCATCAGGAAGATACCATTGGTGCGGGCGCAGTCGATCATCTCCTGTGCTTCAGCGCTATTGATGGCGAAGGGTTTCTCACACAGCACCGCCTTGCCGGCGTTCAAGCAGCTGATTGTGTTCTCTTTGTGCAAGGTGTGTGGGGTGGCGATATAGATGATATCGACATCAGGGTCGGCGGCAAGCGCTTCGTAAGAGGGATGCCGGTGCGGGATTGCGAACCTGTCGGCAAACTCGTCAGCGGTGTGCTGCGCACGCGAACCCACGGCGACGATTTCGGCATCCGTCTCGGCGGCAAGCCCGGTTGCAAAGTCTCCGGCGATGCGCCCGGTCCCCAAAATACCCCATCGAATTTTGTCCATATTGGTAGACTCCAGAGTTTTTCGTGTTCGGCCGGAACAGTTCGGGAAGTTAAACACGACTCCCGTAGACTGTCAACCACCCGGCCCTATGTTATACTGGTCGCGCTTGCAGAGGAATAGAGGAGGGCCCGAAATGATGGTGCGGGTGGGGCTCTCCCCGGTCATAGATGGGTCGATTATCGTGCCCTACAGGAGGTTTATGCATGACAGCGAAAAGCGCGTCGCGGCTTGCCATAGACGGTGGAGCACCTGCCCGCAGCAGAGTGGATTCGTCCCTGGCCCCCGGTGGGCAGGCCATCGATGAAGAGGAAGAGCAGGCCGTTCTCGACGTGTTACGCGCCAAACGGCTGTTCCGCTTTTCGGGCCATGAAGACGGCGAATCGAAGGCGGACCAGTTTGAGCGGGCGTTTGCGTCATCGGTCGGAGCGGCCCATGCTCTGGCGGTCACGTCCGGCACTGCGGCGTTGATCAGCGGACTGCAAGGGATTGGCATTGGGCCAGGTGACGAGGTGATTTTGCCGGCCTACACGTGGATGGCCTCGGCTACGGCTGTCCTGGCGGTGGGAGGGATTCCGATCATTGCTGAGATCGATGAATCATTGACGCTCGACCCGGCCGATGTTGAGCGGAAGATAAGCCCGCACACCAAGGCGATCATGCCGGTGCATATGCGCGGGGCGATGGCGCGAATGGATGCCATTCTTGACGTCGCAAAGCGTCACGGGCTCAGGGTTATCGAAGACTGTGCCCAGGGAAACGGAGCCAGCTTCCAGGGTCGCAGGCTCGGCTCCATTGGTGACGTCGGCTGCTTCAGCCTGCAGTTCAGCAAGATCATCACGACGGGTGAGGGCGGCATGGTGACGACCAGTGACCAGCAGGTCTGGCAACGGGCCTTCATGTATCACGACGTGGCCGCCTGGAACCGGCTGGAGATAGCGGACGTTGAGGTACTGTGGGGCGCCAATTTCCGGATGCCGGAGATTCCGGCGGCAATCGGCCTGGTGCAACTGGGCCGGTTGCAGGGCATTGTAGAGGCCGCCCGGGCAAGGAAGGCGATGCTGCTGGCCGGTATCAGTTCGACCGCCGCGAGCAGAGGGGTCACCTTTCGAGACATTCCCGACCCTGACGGCGACAGTGCGATCACACTGGCGATGTTCGTGGAAACGCCTGCCAAGGCCCAAACGGTCGCGCATGCTCTGAACGCTGAGAACATCTCGGCGGGCGTGCTTTACCGGCCGGAACGGCAGGATATCCACGTGTATGCGCATTGGCTTCCCATTCTTTCGAAACGCACCTGGACGGAAGCCGGCGGACCCTGGCGCTGGGCGAGACGAGACATTACCTATTCGCGGGATATGTGCCAGCGTTCGCTCGACATTCTTGCCCGATCGGTCGTACTTAATGTAGACCCTTATATGAGTAATTCGGATGTGGAGGAGACAATTGACGGTGTTACGAAAGTGCTCGACGCTCTTGCCTAGTCTTCGGATCTGATGTTGCAGCCCTCTCTGCCATGACCAAGAATCCCCTTTGTACAATCTTGCTCGCCCTGCTACTGGCCGGATGCGGCCGGTTGAACGTTGGCATAGGGCCGCTGCTGCGCGACGTAACGGTAGCGCCTGATCAGATATCTCCCAACGCTGACGGAGATACAGACGTAACTGAGATTCGCTATACGCTAAGCCGCTCCGCCTATGTCAGCATCTTTTTCGAGAACGAAGAAGGCGAACGGTTCTACTTTCGCAAGGACCGGCGCCGCTCTCCCGGCAGCTACAGTGTGCTGTGGGGGGGTGTTATGGATGAACCGATGATTGAGCAGATGGACGGCGGGACCAATGAAATCCTCAGCCGTGTCTTGCCGGACGGAAAGTATCGTTGGTTCATTCAGGCATTGGATGATCGCGCCAACACGGAAACTGCGGACGGCGCCATCACCCTGGAGAACGGCGACACGGAGGTTCCAAGACTGGAGAGTTTTGCGGTCATGCCCACGGTGTTTCGTCCCAATCTGGACGGATTGCGGGACGACTGGGTCAGCATCTCCTACAACCTGACGAAGGAGGTGCAGAACATTCAGGTCTATCTTGTGGACCCTGACAGGCCTGGCCTGAAAGTGCATATCGCGGAAGGGCCAAACACCATCGAACCAGAGGAAGCTGGCAACCACACGTACAAATATTTTGGTGGGGTAGACCTGAACGCAGAACCACCTCCAGACGGCGACTACCTGGTCGTTGGCGAGGCAAACGATCTGGCCGGAAATCGCGTGCGGGTGACTCGCGCACTGACGATTGAATCAGGAGGCAGGCCGCGGGCTGACGTCGTTCAAGGCGAGATCGACTGGGTAAACGAAGTCAACCGAGTCGTTAGTGTGCCTCTTGGTCAGAAGCTGTGCTTCAACGCCATTGTCAAGAATGAAGGCGATGTTCCTGTCCGCACCAACGGTCCCTGGCCGGGGCAGGAGTACCATTTCGTCGAGGACTTCATTCATGATTCGTTCAATTCTGTCGCATCCAGGCCAGAAAACCGGGACAAGTACTGGTTTGAACTGCCAGGCGCGTTTCGGTTTGGACTCAATTTCAGTACAACCGGGTATCCCTACCCCTTCCGGTGGGCAATCGGACGGCAGGAGGACCTGGAATACCTTGAAATCGAGGGGGAGAGTGCCTGGTATCTGATGCCTGGAAATTCCGGCGAGGTCAGCGGCTGCATACATTTTGAAGGGAGGCCGCCAGGAGGAAACGTTCTGTGGTGGGGCGGGTTGATTCATGAGGCCTATGGCCACCCCAATGATTTCATCGACCGTATCACCGTGAATGTTGGAACGGAGTGAGCGGCAGGCCAAAATCCTGGCGGCAGGCAAACTTGAAGGCAGTTCTATGCGCTTGGCAGTTATTGTCGTCTCATACAATGTGCGGGACCTGTTGCGCAGTTGCCTGCAGAGCGTCTTTGACTCGGCAGGACTGAGCGCTGACTGGCTGGGGGTTGACGTAACGGTCGTCGACAACGCCAGCCACGACGGCAGCGCGCAGATGGTGGCCGATGCGTTCCCGAACGTCAATCTCATCGCCATGACCGAAAACCTTGGCTTTACGCGCGCGAATAACTTCGCGCTCAGAGGGTTGGGTTTTGGCGCAGACAGCGAGGAACGCGCTGCCGGGGCACCCGATCTCGTTCTACTCCTGAATCCGGACACAGAGGTGGTGGACGACGCATTGGGCAAGTTGGCCTCCTTCATGCGGGACAATCCGACCTCGGGCGTGTGCGGCCCGCGGCTGCATTATGGAGACGGTAGCTTGCAACATGGAGGCTTTGCGTTTCCAGGGCTGGCGCAGATCGCACTCGACCTCATGTCCTTGGCGGGGGTGCCCGGCCTAAGCCGCCTGACTCATCGACTCTTGCACAGCCGCTTGAACGGACGGTACTCGCGCCGGCAGTGGCTGGGCGTCACGCCTTTTGCCGTCGACTTTGTGCTTGGTGCTGCGCTGATGGCGCGGGGCGAGAGCATCCGCGCGGTGGGGCTGTTGGATGAAGGCTACTTCATGTACTGTGAGGAGATGGACTGGTGCTTGCGCATGCGCGAAGCGGGAATGCCGACCTATGCAGTGCCGACAGCGCAGGTAGTTCACTACGAAGGCCGCAGCAGCAGCCAAGTCCGCTGGAAGTCCTTCGAACGGCTGTGGGCCAGTCGATTCCGCTTCTTCAAGATTCATGGGCACCGCTATCCGCACGGATTCCATCTGCTCCTGCGGCCACTGGTGCGCCTGGGCTTGGCTTTGAACGAGATGGCCGCCCGACGCCAGTTCGCCCGCGGCCGCCTCAGCGGCGATAGGTTGGGGGAGCAGCTGGACGCATATGCCAACGTACTGAGCTCTGGCGGATAGCCACACCTGGCACAGTTGGGGACAGCCAGGCGACTGAAAGTCTGCGCAATTGAGGGTTTTACGGATGCCGCCGCGCCTAACGGCAGTAATTCTCACCAAGGATGAATCTGAGAACATTGCGGACTGCATCGACGCGCTGAAGGGCTGGACTGACGAAGTCGTGGTCTGGGACTCATGCAGTCAGGACAGTACCCGGGGCCTTGCGCAGGGGGCAGGCGCCCTTGTGGTCGCGCGTCCATTTGACGATTATGGCCGGCAGCGGCAGGCTGCGCTCGACAGCATCAACAGTGAGTGGATTCTCTTCATTGACGCGGACGAACGGGCCACGCCTGGGCTGGCACGTGAGGTCTTGCAGGCGTGCAAGGACAGGCGCCGAGCCGGATTCTGGATTCCGCGACGAAACTTTATCGTCGGCCATGAGATGCAGGGGGGCGGGTTCTTCCCGGACTATCAGTTGCGCCTTTTGCGGAGGGGGTCTGCACGTTACGACCTGCGCAGAGAGGTCCACGAAGTCGTCATTCTAGAGGGGGAGGATGGAGTGCTGGCAGAGCCGCTGTTGCACTACAACTACGCGAACTGGGAGCAGTTTCACCGCAAGCAGCGAACCTACGCCCGCTACGAAGCCAGGATTCTCGAGCAAGAGGGTGTTCAACTAAGGCCGCACAGCTTGATTCTTCAACCGGTACGGGAGCTGCGGCGCCGCTTTGTCACATTGAAGGGGTGGCGGGACGGCTTCCACGGACTGCGAATTGCACTGTTACTCGCCTGGTATTACGGCTTCGTTCCCTACTGGCTGCTGATGGCAGACCTGCAAACCGCGGACTGCGGTGAGTAAAGCTTCCGGCCGTTTGCCGCCGGCTGATTCCCACAGTTTACTTCGATTCAAAAGCCTCACGATGTGCGTCACGCACAGCGTTGTCCTCGAGTTTGGCATAGATGCGGGTCGTGTTGGGACTTGCGTGTCCCAGCGCGGTTTGGGTGACGGCCAGGTCGTGCGTGGTCTGGTAGATACGGGTGGCGAAAAAGTGTCGGAGCGCGTGGGGGGTAATGCCCTTGGCGCCAAGGCCCGCCCCTTCGGCCAGGCGACGAATCGTATTCTGGATGGACTGCGTCGACAGCGGCAACACTTTTGAGCCGGACTTTTTGTCGTGCCGGGCAAAGACCGGCAGGTCGGACAGCGGGCGGCCGGTCGCGCCGTCGAATGATTGCCTCGCCTGCAAATAGTGGTGAATCGCGTCCCAGGACCGTTCGTCGAAGTAGACACGGCGGACTTTGTTGCCCTTGCCAACGACCCACACGGCTCTATCCTGGTCTTCCAACTGCTTGCGCGTGAGGCTGACCAGTTCGCCGACCCGCAGGCCCGTGCAACGCAGCGTCTCCACGATGGCGATGTCCCTCAGCTTGGCAAGCCGTGCGCGCGGATCATCCGGTCGGCGCAGGACGGTCTCGCGTGCTGCAGTGACCAGCATTTCCATCTCCTCAGGCCTTGGGGGATGGGGTATCAGTTCCGGTGGGCGTTGCGTTCTACGAACGTGCTTGATCCCTTCCTGCAGGCGCGCCAACTCCTGCGGCGTGAACGGCAACCAGCCTCGTACCTGCAGGTAGCTCACCCAGGCCATCATGGCGGCCAGGTAGGTGGTAAGAGTTCGCTGGCCGATACTGGCCGCCTCCAGGAGCCAGGTCGAAAAGGCCAGCAATCGGTCGACATCGAGGTCTTCAAGGTCCTTGACTTCCGGCGGGATCCCCTTTTCGGCCAGATATTGGCGGAAGAGGTTCATGGCCGTTCGGTAGGTACGTCGCGTATAGGCCGTTCCGGTGTCCGCAGCTTCAAGATAGCTCTCGATAGTGGAAGAGATGGACATCAGGTTGCCTTCCAAGAGACCAGGGAGAGTCGGCCCCCCAGAATAAGGGGGGCGTCGGGAGCGGTCATGCTCTCCGCCCTGGGCCGGATACGATGCGACCGGGTGTCGCCCCGGTGTGCGCGCCATCCTTATAGACTCGTTCGCCGTTGACCCAGACATCGCGCACACCGAGGGAGAGCTGGTGAGGTTCGGTGAAGGTTGCCAGGTCGCCGACTGTCTCCGGATCGAAGATCACCACGTCGGCGAAGAAGCCCTCGCGCAGCTGGCCCCGGTCACGCAGTCCGAGCCGGTCGCAGAGTGCCGATGACATCTTGCGCACTGCGTCCTCCAGCGAAATTACCTTTTCTTCGCGGACGTACTTTCCCAGAACGCGGCTGTAGGTGCCGTAGGCGCGTGGATGGTAGGGGCCGGTTGGCGCGGCCCAGGATGGGTCCAACCCACCGGCGTCGGTGGAGATCATGATCCAGGGTTGTTGCAGCTGGCGCCGCAGATTCTCTTCACTCATGACGAAATAGAATGTGCTGATGCGCTGCTCTTCGGATGCGAGAAGATCCATAGCCGCGTCCGGCCAGTCCACGCCCATTTCGGCTGCGATCGCCGAAAGGAGCTTGCCCACATACTTCTGATTTTCCTCTTTCAGGAAGCCAACTGGCATCACGCCTTGCGGTCCAACCAGGTCGGCCATCGCTTCCCAGTCACCGGTTGGATGGAGGGCAGCTTCTTTGATCTTGGCGCGCATAGCGGAATCGCGAATGTTCTCATACAGCTTATCGCCGGCTGCAGCCCAAGGGGGCAAGACGGAGGTGAGACCGGTTCCTGCAGCTGGGTACGAGTACATGTCTGCAGTGACATCGGTTCCTTGTGACCGGGCTTCGGTGATGCGCTCCATTGCTGAGGCCATTTTGTGCCAGTTGCGGGTTCCGGCTGCCTTCAGGTGATAGATCTCCACCGGAACATCGGCATTGCGGCCGATGGAAAGCGCTTCCTCCAGCCCCTCCATAAAGGCGTCGGCTTCCGAGCGCAGGTGGGTGATGTAGATTCCGTTGTAGGGGCGGAAGGCCTGGGCGATCTCAACGACTTCGTCGGTAGTAGCATAGCTGGAGGGTGGGTAGATAAGCGCGAAAGAGACGCCGAATGCGCCGTCCTCCATAGCCTCGGCGGTAACCCGCTTCATCGTCGCCATCTCGTCATCGGTGGGGGGTCGCATGTCCATTCCCATGGCGTACTTGCGCAGCGTACCCCCGCCGAGAAAGGAACCGATATTGGGTGAAACACCCTGTTCGGTCATGGCCTCCAACCAGTCGCGGAAGCGGCGCCAAGACGCCATTCGCTCGGCCCACGCTGGATCCAAGAGTTGCGTGAATTGGTGAACGGGTAGTTCGGCACTGATTCTTCCGCCCAAGGGGGCTGGCGTCCATCCCTCGCCCATTACCTCCGTCGTTACGCCCTGGGAGATTTTGGACAGGCTGCGGCCGTCGACCATGAGCGACAGGATAGAGTGGCTGAGAATGTCGACAAATCCGGGACAGACTACGTGCCCGCTGGCGTCCACGACTTCGGTGCAATTTTCTGTTGGGATGGCGCCGGGTGGAGCGACTGCTGCAATGCGATCATTTGCCAAGGCCACATCACCGTAGCGCCAAGGAGAACCCGAGCCGTCAACGATGCGTGCATTTTGGATGAGAATTTCGTGTTCAGGCATGTGAATTTATCTTGAAATGTGGATAGAGGTGTTTGCGGTGCATAGAAATGGTACTCGACACCGATATGTGCGTCAAGAGTTCAGGTGGTTCCGGGTGGCAAGCAGATGGCGGGAAGTGGCCTGCAGGTTGGCTGGTGCCATCAAGAGATCCTTCAATGCAGATAGAGAGAAAGGAACTGATGCCCCTAATGGTCTGGTGTAAGGAATTGACGAGCGGGGGCCTCATGGGGAGGGCCTGCTGCTTCTTGGAAACGTTGCAGACTCGATTTCACGATATGATATAATCGTTGGGGCCTGTGGAACAGCGCTAAAGTGTTCGTCAACTTGTCAGAGGCTTGAACCCAGAGCTTGCATTTTCAAACTTACGGACTTGAAGAGTAATTCGGCGCTTCATTGCTGCTTTTCAATGGTCACTTCTTCCCTTAGTCGCTCATTTCACATTTCTCTCTGCCTCATTCTCCTCCTTTCGGTTCTATCTTCCTGTTCGGGCAGACTACGGTCTCCAAGACTGGTCGGAAGCAAGGAAACGTACGCGACCGGCCGCATCCTGATCAAGTTCAATTCTGGCTTTTCCTCGGTTTCGCTGACAGAAACCGCCAAACACTTTGATCTGCGTCCCTCCTCGGTTCCCTGCGGCTCAGTCCATTTGCACAGTGTGCGCCCGGGAACGGAACTGGCGGCGGCGGAGGCATTCATGCTGGATCCAGCGGTGGAATACGCTGAACCGGACTATTTGATCTTCGCGGCCTCGGCGGGTGAGATTGCCGCTGGGGAGGGAAGAGTAGTCAGTTATGGCGGCGCCGGATCAAGGCAGAGGCAATCGACCTTGCTATCAGCGAATCGTGGGGGAACACCCAACGACCCCTTCTACGACAGGCAGTGGGCGCTGGCCAAAATCGATGCTGAAGCCGCCTGGAAGGTTTCCACCGGTAGCAATGTGATAATTGCGGTGATCGATTCGGGCGTCGATCTGGACCATCCTGAACTGGAGGAGCGTGTTCTGGAGGGGTACGACTTCGTCAACGAAGACACCGAAGCGGACGACGATTACGGTCACGGAACCTTGGTGGCTGGGGTGGCTGCGGCCGCTGCGCATAACGAGAGGGGCATAGCCGGCCTGGCCTGGAACGCCCAGATCTTGCCAGTGAAAGTGCTGGACAATCAGGGTCAGGGCGTTAGCAGCAACCTTACGTGCGCCCTCTATTGGGCTGCGGACGAGGGCGCAGACGTGATCAACATCAGTATCATCAGTTTTGGCCCATCATTTGGGATGCAGAGCGCGATAAACTACGCCGCGAATGAAGGGGCTCTCGTGTTCTCGGCGTCCGGAAACCTCTATGAACAGGGAAATCCCGTCACCTATCCTGCTGCGCTCGACAACGTAGTGGCCGTCGGCGCCACTGACAGAGACGATGCCCACGCCTGGTTCTCAAGCGCGGGCACCTTTGTAGATATCGCTGCGCCTGGGGTAAGCATTTACAGCCCGTTTCCCCCGACGCATGAGGAGTATCGATCGGTGAATGGAACGAGCCTGGCAACGCCTCACGTGGTAGGACTGGCCGCCCTGATACTGTCTGCCGCTCCGGGTCTGTCCTCTGAAGAGGTGGCAGCGGTGATCCAGCAGAGCGCGGTCGACTTGGGCGACGCCAGCAAGGACGACAAGTTCGGTCACGGGAGAATCGATGCGTCGGCAGCGATGTCGCTCACCATCTCGTCTTTGCCGGTGCAGTTGCTGCTGCCGAGCGTGAATTCCCCCTCGCCTACGGTCACGCCGACTGCCACCCCATCACCGACTGCCGATTCGACACCTGAACCGTCGCCGACACCCAGCCCAACTCCGACGCCAAGCCAGTAACCGGTTCCACTTTGCCAGCAGCGCGAATAGCAGGGAACACAGGAGAGCCCGAGCAGCTCGGGTTCAGGTGCTGCTATACCCCTTGGCGCCGCAGGAATCGATACATCCGCTCCAAGGCGATTTCCAGTTTCGGCATTTCGACGGGGTAGGCGCAGCGGACGTGTCCCTGGCCGCCGGCGCCGAAGCCGCTGCCCGGAATGACGGCCACGCGTTCCTCGTTCAGGAGCTTCTCGGCAAACTCAAACTCGTCCATGCCGGTGCGCTGAACGCTAGGGAAGGCGTAAAATGCGCCCTTTGGCTCAAAGCAGTCAAGGCCGATTTCGTTGAGGCCGTCGACGAGGAAGCGGCGGCGTTCGCCGTAGCTGGCGACCATCTCCTGCACGGCGGATTCGGCGGCGGGGTCGGTCAGTGCACGCAAGGCGGCGGCCTGACCGCCAGTTGGCGCGGACATGATGAGGTATTGGTGGATACGACGCATGGCGCCGAGCAGTTCGGCCGGGCCTGCGGCATAGCCTATGCGCCAGCCGGTCATGGCGTAATCTTTGCTCATCCCGCCGAGATGGATGGTGCGCTCGGCCATGCCCGGCAGGGCGGCGAACATGACGTGCTCGTGGTCATCGTAGACGAGGCGATCGTAGATTTCGTCGGAGATGACAATCAGGTCGTGCTTTTCGGCTACCTGTGCGATGGCTGAGAGCTCCGCCCGATTCATAACGGCCCCAGTTGGATTGCAGGGATAGCCGATGAGCAGGACCTTGGTGCGCGGTGTGATGGCTTCCTCAAGTTGTGCCGGCGTCAGGACAAAGTTGTTGGCGGCGTAGGTGGGAACGTCGACAACGGTACCTCCGGCCAGAATCACATCGGCGGTGTAGGAAACGAAGCAGGGCTGGGGAACAAGCACTTCGTCACCCGGGTCGAGCAGCGCCTGCATGGCAATATACATCGCTTCACTGACGCCGACAGTGATGAGTACTTCCGTACTGGCATCGTATAGGGGCGCGTCGTAGAGGTTCGTCAGCATGTCCGCTACGGCTTCCCGCAGCTCCAATGTGCCGGCGTTTGACGTGTAGGCGGTGTCCCCTTGCAGCAGGCTATCCGTCCCGGCGTGGAGAACCGGCTTGGGTGTAACGTAGTCAGGCTCTCCTATTCCCAGGCTGATCACGTCATCCATTGTCGTAGCGAGGTCGAAAAAGCGTCGAATCGGAGAGGGCGGCACGCGCCGTACGCGGCTGCTCAGGCGGTTCTCCAGCGAGCGTCTCAGGCCTGTGGAATGGTTGGTTTGGTCGTCGCCCGTGTCGGGCCTTATCGCGGTCGGAGCTTCAGGAGAATTCATAAGTATCATATTCGTCTCTAGTTGGTTCAATGCAGTGGGGACGGGTAGTTTCGATGCCTGCCAGATGCCTTGGGCGAGCGCAAGCGTCTGCGTTTCCGACGGAAGCCTTCAGAGCCGATTGCACAACGGACGGCGACTTAACCGAGCCGTTGCCGGCCAGCTGCAGCGGCTGCGCCCAAAGCTGAAGCCCAGGGGATTGACCTACTGAGGCCTTTACGGGCCAACTCAGTCAGGCAGTTCTTTTGCTTCAAAGAACAGATGACTTTCACAGTACCGGTCTCCTCAGGCGCCACTCCGTACTCTGTTCGTAGGCGTAGGCCGCCCTCAATATTTTCTCTTCACCCATAGATGGGCCGAGCAGTTGCAGGCCGATGGGCAGTTCGTCGGCGTCGAAGCCGCAGGGGACGCTTATCCCGCACAGGCCGGCCAGATTGGCGCTGGTCGTGAAAATGTCGGTCAGAATCATGGCGAGCGGATCGTCCACTTTTTCGCCAATGCGAAACGCGGTGGTGGGCGAGGTCGGCGAAAGGATGACATCAACGTCCTCAAATGCCCGGTCGAAGTCCTGCTTGATCAGCGTGCGAACTTGCTGGGCTTTCAGATAGTAGGCATCGTAGTAGCCGGCGCTGAGGGCATAGGTTCCCAGCATGATGCGGCGTTTCACCTCGGGGCCGAAGCCTGCTCCGCGCGTCTGCCGGAAGTGGTCGAAAATCGAATCGCCGTCGACGCTGAGGCCAAAGCGGATGCCATCGTAACGGGCAAGGTTGGCGCTGGCCTCTGCGGTAACGACCAGATAGTAGACTGGCAAAGCCAGATGCGTATTGGGCAGGCCGATCGGTACGATCTCGGCCCCGAGAGAGGCGAAATGATCGATGGCAGAGCGGACTGCGTCTTCGACCTCCGGCTGGATGCCTTCGACGAAATATTCTTCGGGGATGCCGATGCGGATCCCTTCTATGTCGCCGGACAAGGTTGCTGAAAAGTCCGGCGCATTCGCCGGCATGGTTGTGCTGTCAAGCGGGTCCGCACCGGCGATCAGTTCAAGCAGCAGAGCGGCGTCAGCGACGGTCTTGGTTATGGGCCCTATCTGATCAAGGCTGCTGCCGTAGGCGATAAGCCCGTAGCGGCTAACGCGGCCGTAAGAGGGCTTCAATCCAACGATACCGCAGAACGAAGCGGGTTGTCGAACGCTGCCGCCGGTGTCAGTTCCGAGTGCAGCCGGCGCCTCGTCGGCGGCCACGGCGGCTGCGGAGCCACCGCTGCTGCCGCCTGGCACACGTTGCAAGTCCCAGGGGTTGCGGGTGGGGCCAAAGCCGCTGTTTTCGGTGCTCGACCCCATGGCGAACTCATCGGTGTTGGTCTTGCCCAGTATGATGGCGCCGGCGGCCTGCAGCTTTTGCACGGCGGTGGCGGAGTAGGGGGGAACAAAGCCCTCCAGGATGCGGCTGCCGGCGGTCGTCTCGATCCCGCTGGTCATCAGCACGTCCTTGATGGCGAGCGGGATGCCCAAGAGTGGACGGGTGTCTCCGCGGGCGCGCGCGGAGTCAGCCTTGGAAGCCGCTTCGAGCGCCTCATCCGGAGTTGTCCGCAGAAAAGCATGCAAGGTACCGTCCACCTGCTCGATACGTTCAAGGAAGGCCTTCGTGAGCTCGACGGAGGTAAAGTGCCCAGCTGTCAAGCCGGCACGCGCTTCCGCCACGCCAAGCGAAGTCAACTGCTTGGTTGAATTCTGATCGCCCATCATCGTTGCCTACCTCCATGCCGGAAGCGGGCACTGGTCCGCTCTGCAACCATCAAGCCACGTTACCTATAGGTTATCCACTATGCCCCGACGTCGTCGAACACGGCGATGACGCGGAAATAGCCGTCGTCGGAATCCGGGGCGTTTTTGACTGCCTGCGAGTTTGAAAGGCCTTCCTGCGACTCGTCGTCCGCCAGCACATTGCTGAGTGGAAGTACCTGAGGCGTTGGGGGCACGGCGCCTGTATCTACTGACTGGACCTGCTGTGCGTAGGTCAGAATCTGGGCGAGCTGACCGGCATATTCGTCCAATTCGGCATCAGTCAGTTGTAATTTGGCCAGTTCAGCAACGTGCCGAACCTCTTCCCTTGTCAGTTTCACATCGACCTCGCGGCGGAAGAATGAGGAAGTTTTCGTCCACAAAAAAGCGCCGTGGGATTTGTCCACGGCGCATCTCTGCGTTTCTTCTGCGCCGTGGCTGTCCTTCGGTGCCTACGGCGCAGTGTAAACAGCGTTACCCGCTACCGCAGCACGCGCGATGCTGCGCTTGCTGCTGCACTGTTGACTTCAGTGTGTGAAGAGTCCGTCTGTCTTGAAGAATCCCGATGCATAGTAGAAGCATATTCGTTGTGGTCGAAATTGTCAAGTATTGGCATTGCTGGCTGCTGAAGGCAGTTGACAGGGAAGTACCGGTGGGATACAAAAGACAGAATTCGGGAGGTTTCGACCACAAAGGCGAGGTATAGAATGAGGGACCCACAGACGGAGGAGAGGATTGGCGAGGCACTAGGCGTGCTGGGATTGCCCGGAGGCGCCATCGTGTTCGTACATAGCTCGATGAGCAGCATCGGGTACGTTGAAGGCGGCGCGGAGGCTCTGGTCGATGCCTTCCTGCGTGTACTGGGCCCGGCGGGTACCCTTGCCGTGCCGACTTTCACCTTTTCGCATTCGAACAGCGCCGATCCTGTCTTCGACCCGGTGCGTGATCCTTCTGAGATGGGCCGCCTAACCGAGGAGACCAGAACGCGGCCTGGGGCACAGAGAAGCTGCCACTTGTTTCACTCCGTCGCCGCCCTGGGAACGCACGCAAAGGAGATAGCTGCCAGCCACGGGCCGTCAGCCTGGGCGGAAGACGGTCCATTCTGGAAGCTGCATGAATTTGATGCCTATATTCTTCTGCTGGGTGTGCCCTACCTTCGGTGTACATTCTTTCACTTAATGGAGCAACTGGTACAGGTTCCATACCGCCAGTGGCGGGAAGTGGAGGCTCAGATCCGGGACCCGGACGGGTCGCAGCGGACGTTGCCGACGTTGACTTTCGGCCCCAAGCCCGGCTTCGTGGGCAACGACTTCAACAGGCTCGGGGCGATGCTGGAAGAGCAAGGGCATGTCCTGGCAGGGAGCGTGGGCAATGCAGTGGCGCGACTCTTCCGCGCCAGAGACGCCTTCGATGTTGGCATGGAACAGTATCGAGTCGATCCAGACCTCTTCCTTATGACAGGGCGAGAATATACACAGGTTGGAAGCGGCGTTCTGACTGACGAGTTGCACAATGAGAAATGGGTGATTGACCCTGCGAACATCTACAGAAGCCATTGAAATAGATTGGTGTTAACGGCAGAACACGATGACCTTCCACTCGGTGTTGTTCAGTGCTGTCATCGGTGTGCGAAGCAGATTAGGGGTCGGGGCAGTCTGGCGCGGGAATCATGACAGCGGTGGCTGGAGTTGCTCCCCGTCTTTGAGCGAGACGCAGTGCAGGCGTCCGGCCTGGCCGTACGGTGGAGTCCGTCAGTTGGGGAGGGTGCGAGGGCAGGCACAAAGGCGAGGAGAGAGTGGAGAGGAGTGAGGAGAGAGTGACGCGGTCTTGTCTGAGCAAGATTGGCTCGGGGACTGGCGGGAGGTGGTCTGGCTGGACACTTTCGATTAGCCACCCGTCACCAATGGCGACACCCGGTCGATGAGGCGTGTTGTAG
>JAPPKT010000379.1 GCA_028819675.1 Caldilineaceae bacterium
GCAACAGGCCGCGAATGGGGACCTCCTGTTCGATGCCGAAGTCGAGCAGTTTTCCCTGCAGGCCGTAGCGCACGGCGCGCCATTTGTTCTCGGCGATGAGCGTACGGTCGTAAAGGCGGAAGGACATGTTGCGGTGACGCAGGTCCACCATCCAGGCGACGGTTGCCTGGATCAGGGCGGCGACTGCGAGCACGTCGTCGATGTCGGGCAGGGCGTCGCAGACCCTAATTTCGAGCGCGGCCTGTTCGGGTGCCGGCCTTTTGGACTGGGAGTTTGGTCCGGCTTCAGTGCGCGGGAGGGAAGGGTCCTGCTGTTGGGAGTGGGGTCGGATGTCCCACCAGATGGCTTCGGGATCGGGGATGCTGTTGGTGCGCAGGAGGGTATCGACGTAGCTGAGATAGGCGTTGAGGCTGCGGAATGCGTTGGGGATGCCGGTGCGGGGGAGGGCGTCCAAGAGGACGGAGCGGTAGCTGGCCAGCCCGGTATCGAAGCCCTGCCAGAAGGGAGAGGCGTTGGCGAGGCAGAGGATGTGGGGCAGCAGGTAGCGCATCGCGTTCATGACGTCGATAGCAAGATTTCTGTCGTCGATGCCGACGTGGACGTACATGCCGAAGGCGAGCAGGCGGCGGGCGATGAACTGTGTGTCCTCGATGAGGGCGCGATAGCGGGGCGACTCCTCCTGTTCCCTTTCCCAATAGCTGAAAGGGTGGGCGCCGGCCACCATCAGTTTGAGGCCGTGGGTTGCGGCCAATTCCCGCATTTCGCGGCGGATTCTCAAGAGCTGCTGGCGGGCCTGTTTGACATCCTGACAGATCGGTGTGCCCGCTACCGGAGCAGGGGTGCCGGAAGGGTCGTCTGTGCGAGGCGCGGCCTGTTCACCCTCACTTCCCCGCCCGTGGGAGTCCAGAAGCGTGAGCCCTTGAGCGGTTGCAAACCCGCGCAGCTCCCGGCTATCCGGGTCGACAAACTGATATTCCTCTTCAATGCTGACATTGAATGATGGTTGGCTGTACTCGGCCATAGCTCGCTCTCTTCTTCAGGGGTCTGCTATGCGTCCTTTTCTTCGACCATGAATACCGGGACAATTGAGCCGCCGCCGGCGGTTACGTTGAGGAGCGTTTCGCTGCTCAGCCGGCAGAGGCAGCCGTGTACACGTTCGCCGCGGAACAGGAAGGGATCCGAATCCACGAGACGACTCTCGATCTCGACTCCGCCATTGGCCGTCATTGCCGGGAATTCCTCGTAGGCGATCTGTACCCGCTCCTGGACGACCGTTGGTTCACTTGCGGCGGCAGACAAGGCCTCGTCCCATTCAACCTGCTCCGTCTCCCAGCCAATGATGACGCCTTTGCCGCCGTACTCGTCGTTGGGCTTGAGCACGAGCCCTTCGCGGTTGGCGCTTGCCCATGGAAGGAGGTCGATGGGATTTCCTGAGGGATCGAGGGTGGACCGCTCCTCCACGGTGCGGGTCCAAGGGATGTGCTCTTGTACCGCTTGCAGTTCGTCTGCGGTGAGGAGATGGGCATTGCGTTCGTCGCTGGCGACGGCGAGGCTGGCCTTTTTGTGGAGCAGCTTGCAGCTGAACGGGTTGACGACGCAGATCGCGCGGGCTTTCAGGGCGTCGACGATGGGATGGTCCAGGCCGTAGCGCTGGAGTAGCTCGCTGATCAGGACTCGTTTGTAGACAAAGTCAACGGGTGCGCCGGCGGCATACAGTTGCCCGTTCGTGAATTCCATCTCTTCAGGGTCGCAGATGACAGCGGTGATGCCGTGTTCGGCAAAGTATTCGACGAAGAGGTCGAATTCGCTGGCGGTGGGGACGCCGTGCCAGTCGACGATTGCGATGTCGGGCAGTTTGCTGCGGTCGCGGCGCCATTCGTAGTAGACGCGCAGGAACTCGTCGAGAGCCGGTTTTCGGCTTATTTGCGAATGCACTGCATAGTGATGACCGAACGCTTGCATGACCGGCATTTCCAAAAACAGTTCGCTGAGAACACCCGAGTAGGCCATGGAGGCGGGGCTTTCGCCGTTGAACTCGACGAAGCCGAGGCTGCGGCTGCCGTCCTCATTGCGGGCGAAGAAGCTGTCAAGGCGGGCGGTGGGGATGGTGGAGCGGTAGCCGTGGTCGAGAAGTAGAAGATACTCTTCGTCCGGTGTAGCGTGGATCTGCGCACGCAACTGGGCGTCGTGGAGCATGAGGTGGGCGAGGCGGTCGAAGAGGCGGAGAATCAGCTCGGTGCGATTGACCAGGTAGCTCCACTCTT
>JAPPKT010000333.1 GCA_028819675.1 Caldilineaceae bacterium
ACCATCCTGTTCCGCCACCTCATTCCCAACTGCTTCAGCCATATCGTCGTCGTCGCCACCCTCTCCATTCCCGGCCTGATCCTGGCCGAAAGCTCGCTCAGCTTCCTCGGCATCGGCATCACGCCCCCGCTCGTCAGCTGGGGCACCCTCCTCAAGGACGCGCAGTCGGTGCAGGTCCTTACCAAGCACCCGTGGCTGCTGGCCCCGGGGGTCTTCATGGTGCTGACCGTGCTGGCCGTCAACTTTCTCGGCGACGCGCTGCGCGATGCGCTCGACCCGTACTCCGAGATCAGATAGTGGGAACAGGCGAGGCATGAGGAAGGGCGAGGTGCGAGGGGTGTTTTCTTTCCAAAGGCTGGCAGTGGCAACCGGTATCTGATCATGCCCGATTCGCAACCGATTCTCGAAGTCCACGATCTGCACGTACATTTCAAGATGCTGGCCGGCATCGTGCGCGCCGTGGACGGCGTCGACTTTACCGTCGAACGCGGGCGCTGTCTGGGCATCGTCGGCGAGAGCGGCTGCGGCAAGAGCGTCACCGCACGCTCGATCCTGCGCCTGCTCCCCTCCAGCGACACAAGCGGGCAGATCCTCTATCACCCCGATGGCGACGGCCAGCCCATCGATCTGGTGAGTCTGGACGCCAAAGGGGATGCCATCCGCGCCATCCGCGGCAAAGATATCGCCATGATCTTTCAGGAGCCGATGACCTCCCTGACGCCGGTCTACACCATCGGCGAACAGATCATGGAGAGCATCCGCCAGCACCAGAACCTGACCGAAGATGAGGCCCAGGAACTGGCTATATCCATGCTCAACAAGGTCGGCATTCCCGATGCCGAACGCCGCTTTGGCGACTATCCCCACCAGATGAGCGGCGGCATGCGCCAGCGCGTCATGATCGCCATCGCCCTCTGCTGTGAGCCGCGCGTGCTCATCGCCGACGAACCGACCACCGCTCTCGACGTGACCATCCAGGCCCAGATCCTGCGCCTGATCCGCAGCCTGCAGCAGGATCTGGACATGAGCGTGATCATGATCACCCATGACCTGGCCGTCATCGCACAACTGGCCGACTTTGTCGTCGTCATGTACCTGGGCCAGATGGCGGAGAAGGCGCCCGTTGTCGAACTGTTTCAGGATCCCAAGCATCCCTACACCCAGGCCCTGCTCCGTTCCATCGTGCGCCCGGACACCCCGCCGCGCGAGCAGCTCCACTCGATCAGCGGCTCCGTACCCGACCCGCGCAACGCGCCCAGCGGCTGCCGCTTCCGCAATCGCTGCCCATCCGTCCATGACCGCTGCGTCGAGGACCCACCGGTCATTGAATTCGGCCCGCAGCACTCAGCAACCTGCTGGCTCTACGTCGATGAATAGCTCTTTGGCAGTCTGTCCTTTAGCGCACTGTTCTCAGTCTTCCCTAATCCCAGACATTCGAAACCTGCAACTGAAAACTGGAAACTAAAAACTGCAAACTTTCATGCCAGACACACCTATCCTGCAGGTCGAAAATCTGAGCAAATTCTTCCCCGTCCAGCGCGGCCTCCTGCGCCGCACAGTAGGCCACGTCAAGGCGGTCAACGACGTATCCTTCACCGTCAACAAAGGCGAATGCCTGGGCCTCGTCGGCGAGAGCGGCTGCGGCAAAACCACCGTCGCCCGCTGCCTCCTCCGCCTCGTCGAACCGGACCAGGGCCGCATCCTGCTGCACGGCGAACAACAGACCTTCGATATCGCCTCAGCCTCGCGCAAAGAGATGTTGGACGTGCGCCGCCAGATGCAGATCATCTTCCAGGACCCGTTCTCCTCCCTCGACCCGCGCTGGCGCGTTACGGATGTGATCGCCGAACCGCTGATGGCCCAGAAGGTGGGCCGCGGCGAAGCCGGCAGACGCGTGCTTGATATCCTGCCGACCGTGGGGCTGGGTCCGCACTTCGCCGACCGCTTCCCCCATGAACTGAGCGGCGGTGAACGCCAGCGCGTCAGCATCGCTCGCGCCCTGATCGTCTCCCCACCGCTCGTGGTCGCCGACGAACCCGTCTCGGCCCTGGACGTATCCGTCCGCTCCCAGATCATCAACCTCCTGCTCGACCTGCAAAGTCAGATGAATCTGACCTACGTCTTCATCGCCCACGATCTCAGCATCGTCAAGCACATCAGCCATCGCATTGCCGTCATGTACCTGGGGCGGCTGGTCGAGCTCGGCACAACGCAGCAGGTCTTTGAGGAGTGCAAGCACCCGTATACCAAGGCCCTGC
>JAPPKT010000150.1 GCA_028819675.1 Caldilineaceae bacterium
CTACAACACGCCTCATCGACCGGGTGTCGCCATTGGTGACGGGTGGCTAATCGAAGGTGTCCAGCCAGACCACGTCCCGCCAGTCCCGTCACATCCCCGCAGTTGCCGGCCTCGTGCCAGCCCTCTGCCTTCGTCAAAGCCTGTATGAAATATCAGCCGCCGCCGACATAATTCCCGAGTCAGATTGCCTCCACACAAAACCTGTGTCCCGCCCAGCCGCCATCCTGCAAATCCTGATTCAGACAACCCCCACAACGCACGCAAACTCTCGTAAACTCTCATGAACACAAATGTGAGCGCCCTGGCACCAGACTCGGGCTTGTTAGCCCGCAAGCTTCCGCACAATTCGCCCACTTCCTCACAAAGCCAACGAAATTCCTGTTCTGGCGCATTGCAAAGAAATCCAACTGATGCTATCAATAGATCCAATCCGTCCAACCCATCTTCCACAACACCATCGAGCCCTTCAGGAGAACAACCAATGCCTAGCATGACCGGTGGCCGGTTCATCGCCGAAATGGCGCATGGATATGGAATCACTCACGTCTTCTTCATGCCCTACATCGGCCCCAGGGCTCTGATGGAGATGGAAAAACTGGGGATCAAGCGCGTGCAGACCCACGGCGAAAAAGCCGCCGCCTACATGGCCGACGCCTACGCCCGTACAAAACGCGCCCCTGGCCTCTGCATGGCCCAGGCTGTCGGCGCCCTCAACCTGGCTGCCGGTCTGCAGGACGCCTACCTCGCCTGCTCCCCGGTCGTCGCGCTCACGGGACGTGAGCTGCTCATCAATCAGCAGCGCCACGCCTACCAGGAGGTCGACCACGTAAATCCATTCTCGGCCGTGTCCAAGTACAGCGCCTACGTCTCTACCCCCGAACACCTGCCGGTCTACCTGCGCCAGGCATTTCGAGCCGCCACCACCGGCACGCCTGGCCCCGCCCACCTCGACTTCGAGGGAATAGCCGGCCAGGGCGTCGTCGAACCCGAGGCCGACCTCGAAGTCATAGTCGAAGAGGCCTTCACCCGGCTGCCCCCCTTTAGACCCGAGGCAGAGCTCTCCGCAATCGACGCCGCCCTCCAGCTTCTTGACCGCGCCCAACGCCCGGTCATCGTCGCCGGTGGCGGAGTCGTGGCCTCCGATGCACGCAACGAGCTCATCGAACTGGCCGAGAAACTTGCAATCCCCGTGGCAACGTCGCTCAACGCCAAAAATATGTTCCCCTCCGATCACAATCTGGCTGTTGGGGTCCCAGGTTCATACTCCCGCGCCTGCTCAAACCAGCTCATGTTTGAAGCCGATCTCGTCTTCTTCATCGGCAGCCACGCCGGCGGCCAGGTGACCAATGCCTACCAGATTCCCCCCCAGGGCACGCCCATCATCCAGCTCGACATCAACTCCGAAGAAATCGGCCGCAACTACCCCGTCCAGGTCGGTCTCCATGGCGATGTCAAGAGCAGCCTCACGCGCATGATCGACCGCGCCGCCCCCGGCAACACCCGCGCAGCCTGGCTCAGTCGCGTTCAGGAACTGGTCCAACAGTGGAAAGAGGAAGTGTCCCATCTGGTAAACTCCGATATCCTTCCCATGCGTCCCGAACGCCTCTGCCGCGAACTGAGCGATTACCTGCCGTCCGACGCAATTCTCGTTTCCGACACCGGCCACGCCGGAATCTGGACCGGGACCATGCTCGACCTGAAACACGCCGACCAGAGCTACATTCGCTGCTCTGGATCGCTCGGCTGGGGCCTGCCAGCCGCCATGGGTGCAAAGTGCGCACAGCCCGAACGCCCCGTCCTCTGCTTCACCGGCGACGGTGGCATCTGGTACCACATCGCAGAGCTGGAGACCGCAGTCCGCTGCGGTATCAACACCGTGACCGTAGTCAACAACAATCACTCCCTCAATCAGGAACAGGGCGGCGTAGAGCAGACATACGGAGGCCGCACAGCTGGCTCCGATGAGCTCTGGCTATTCGAGGATGCTGACTTCGCCAGGATTGCCGAGTCCTTCGGCGCCCTCGGAATCACCGTCAACAAGCCGGGCGAGCTCCCAGGAGCACTCGACCGCGCCTTCTCCTCAGGCCGACCGGCCGTCGTCGACGTCAAAACGCATGTCGAAGGCATTGCCCCCCGCGCTTGGATGCCGGCCAGTTAACAGACTGAACTGGTCCGCGTGAGTTACGGCCCCTACGGGTCCTCCAGTTTGCTCTGGGTTTCGGCGGTCTGCTAGAATGCTCTTGGCTTGCCACGGATCTGAACGTCGTAGCGTGCAGTCAAATAGAGCTTCCTTCCGGTCAGAGTCGGGCAAATCTCACCTGAACACTCGGCTTGCACAGGCAAGCCGGCTGTTCTGTATCGACCCAATAAAGTGGAAGGTCTTGCATGAAAGCAACGCTCTATCTGGACCCCATGGCCGAGCCGGTGGCCGTGCTGGACGAAGTCAAAATCGTGGAGTTCGGCAGCGACAATCACCCGGAAGACCAGCGCGTCCGAATCTATTACGATACCAGTAACCTCAACGCAACAAAGACGATGGTCGAACTTCACCGTGATCGCAAGATGACGGTGAAGCTGGAGGACGGCCGCTCCGCTCCCGCACTGATCACGCACGCAAGTCTCGATGCAAAGGGCCGGTTTGTAGGCGTCCTGAGAGTTCTCGGACCTCTGGCCTGAGATCGCACTGTGATCCCATTCCACCCCGGCTAACCCCACCGCGCACCTCAGCTACAGGGCCAACCCGCTATCTTGCCCGCCTACTGCCAACAACTTTATGGTCGCTGAACAGCAACTGCGCCCTGCACAGGAGGAGATCCTCACCTACAACGGAGGTCGCCTCGGAATCAGCGCTGTGCCTGGCAGCGGCAAGACCTTCACCCTGAGCCACCTGGCCGCCAAACTGGTGCACAAACTGTCAGCCGCGGGCCCCCTGGATGATCGGGAAGTCCTCGTCGTCACCTTTACCAACGCCGCCGCCGAGAATTTCCGCAGCAGTATCGGTCGCGTCGTCGAAAGCCGTCACCTCCTCCCCAGCGGCTTTCGCGTCGGAACAATCCACAGCCTTGCCCATGAAATCGTCCGCGAACGCCCGGGCCTGGTTGCCCTCGGTGAAGACTTCGACATCATTGACGAAAGAGTGAGCCAGGACATCAAACGTCAGGCGGTAAACAACTACCTGCAGTCCAATCCCGATTTTCTCGGCGCATACATCAGACCGGAGGACCTCCAGAATCCCCGCAACATGGAGCGCCAGCTTCCCGGCGCCGCGCAGGAAATCGCCAACGCCGTCATTCGTCGCGTCAAGGAGTTGCGATCCGATCCCGACTCCCTCGAAAACCTGCTGCAGCGGCAGTCCGGCGCCTGGCCTCTACTCTCCTTTGGACTCCAGGTCTGCCGCGACTACCTGCGCGGCCTCAGTGTGCGCGGCGGCGTCGACTTTGACGACCTCATCCTCCTCGCCCTCCAGGCTCTCGAGACCGATCACAACCTCCTGGCGCGTCTCCAACAGCGCTGGCCCTACGTGCTTGAAGACGAAGCCCAGGACAGCAGCACCCTGCAAGAGCAGATGCTCTCCCTGCTGACCGCAACCCACGGAAACTGGGTCCGCGTAGGAGACCCCAACCAGGCCATCAACACAACCTTTACCAGCGCCGATCCCCGCTTTCTCAGAGACTTCACAAACAGGGAATCTGTCCGTTCCCTACCCCTTCCTAACTCAGGCCGTAGCGCCATGCCGATCATCGAGTTGGCCAACTGCTTCATCGACTGGAGCCGTCAGGAGCATCCCGTTCTTTCACCGGACCAGGCCCTCTCCCTGCCTTACATTCTCCCCACCGAAAAAGGCGATCCGCAGCGCAATCCCGATCCCGGAAGCCCAGCCGTTTACTTCTACGATCCGCCTCTCACGCCCGCCGATGAGATCAGAATTCTGGTGACCAGCCTGCAACGATGGCTGCCTAAGCATCCCGCAAAGACGGTCGCCGTCCTCGTCCCCGATAACCGCCGCGGCGAAGAGTTCAGCCTTGCTCTCGAAAACGCCGGCATCCCTTTCGACGATTCGCTGCTCCGCTCCACGAATACAACCCGCGTAGCCGTAGACGCCCTCGTCAAGGCAATGCGCTACATCAGCCAGCCCGCCAACCCTTCCCATCTGCGTTCTCTATGGACCGATGTCTGGTGGGCGCGGCGAGGTTTCTCCCATGCCCCTCTGCAGCCGGATTCGGAATCCCGCCCGCCTGGCCCGGAGGAGTCGCCTCCATCCTGGCTTGCAGTGGCTTCGGAACCCAACCGGAACGCGCACGAAAGTGAACTGCCCCCGCCGGCGATGCGCTTCGCCAAAGCGCTCGGCCAGCTCCGACTTCCGGAGCGCTTCGTCTACCCTGCAGCCGGCGACGACTGGCTGCAGGAGCTAGCCTGGATCGACGACTTTGACCGCTTCCGGCCAGTCGTAGACCGGTTCCGCCAAGACCTCAGACGCTGGTGTTCAGCCGCAGTGCTGCCCGTCGACGAACTGGTTCTCACCCTCGGACAGGACCTCTTCACGGAAGCGCCTGAACGCGCCCTGGCCCACAGCGCAGCCATCCTCCTGGCAAGCAGCGTCCGCGAACGGCCTGAGCTGCGACTGCCCGAACTGACTAAGGAGTTGGAGCAAGCCGCCGCCAACAAACGCCGCTTTCAGGGGTTTGGCGAAGAGACGCGGGGGTTTGAACCACCCGCCGGTAAAGTGACCGTTGCAACCATGCACACGGCTAAGGGCCTGGAATGGGACCGGGTCCATCTGGCATCCGTCAGCAACTACAGTTTCCCCAGCGGCGGAGACCACGAATACTACCGCGGGCAACCCAGGTTCATTCGCGACAACCTCAATCTGACAGAGGAAGCCTTGGAGCAGACCAGGCAACTACACATGGGGACGCTCGACGAATACATCGAGGGCGAGGCGACTCGAGAAGCTCGGCGGGAATTTGCAGCCGAACGCCTGCGTCTCCTCTACGTTGGCATCACTCGCGCCCGCCAGGAGCTGGTCCTTACCTACAATACCGGCAGATTCCATGACACGCGACCGAATGAGGCTGCCTTGGCCTTCACGGAGTTGGCGCAAGCCTGGCAGAAGGTCAGAGCCGGGAATGACATGTAAGCAAAGCGTTTGGAATCAGTTCTCAGGCCAGCCCCCTGGGCGCATATTTCGCTTCCGCGCCCGTAGGACTGTCTGAAATGGCCGGCCTGTAACACTGTTTCCGAATTCCGCGCCGCGCTCTCCAACCGATCGGGTCCACCAATGCGTCACACGAAGGTTCAGCGATACTGCGAATCAGTAATCGAGGCCGGCTGGCTGGCCGCTCTGATAATCGCGCCGCTCTTCTTCAACGCCTACTCCAGCCGCGTCTTCGAACCGGACAAGATCAGTCTGATCCGTTCCATCTCCCTGGTCATGCTCCTGGCCTATCTGGTAAAGGTTCTTGACGGCGGCCCGCTCTGGCTGCCCGCTGGCGCAGGACCGCCTCAGGCGCGAAACAGCGTCCCAACTGCACCCGACGGAGAGCAGCCCCTGTTTGAATGGAAACTTGGCAGTCTCTTGAAGCAGCCGCTCCTGCTGCCCGTCCTGCTGCTGGCCCTCGCCTATGCCCTCAGTACCCTCCTTAGCATTTCACCTGCTGTCAGCTGGTGGGGCTCCTACCACCGCCTTCAGGGCGCCTACACCTTCTCCAGCTATCTCATCATCGCTCTCCTCACCGCCGCCCACCTGAGACAGCCGTCCCAGCTGCGGCGCCTACAACACACGGTAATCATCACCAGCCTCCCCGTCTCCGTCTATGGCGTCTTCCAGCATTTCGGTAAGGATCCCCTGCCCTGGGGCCAGGACGTAACCACCCGTATCACCTCCAGCGCCGGCAATCCCATCTTCCTCGCCGCACATCTGATCATGGCCTTCTTCCTCACGCTCGAACGCACCTTCTCCTGCTTCGCCTATCTGCTGTCCAGCGGTCCCCAGCCAGATGACGCCGCATCGCCGCAAGAGGACAGGCAGACTCCCGCCGGCGATTCGGGTTTGGCCGGTGTTCTGGCAGGCGGTTCCTATCTGTTTGTCCTCGTTGTTCAGTTGCTCGCCATCTTCTGGTCCCAGAGCCGTGGACCTTGGCTCGGCCTCGCCAGCGGAATGTACGTTTTTGTTCTCCTTCTCCTGACCGCCATGCGTCCGCGCAACTACCGCGCCTGGACCGCATCCTGGGTCGGACTCGGCGTCGCCGGCCTCCTTCTGCTTGTCCTCCTCAATACGACCGCGCTGGGTAACGCTTTCAGTCAGGTTCCAATCTGGGGGCGTCTGACCACGATGCTGGACAGCGCCACAGGCACGGGCCGCGTCCGTGTCCTGATCTGGGAGGGCACCGTCAAAATGATCTCCCCCCACCAACCGCTGACCTATCCCGACGGCAACGACGATCCCTTTAACCTGCTGCGTCCCCTGATCGGCTACGGCCCCGAAACGCTGTGGATGGCCTTCAATCGATTCTATCCGCCTGAGCTGGCCCAATGGGAGTCCCGTAACGCCAGCCCCGACCGCGCCCACAACGAAACATGGGACAGTCTGGCCATGACAGGCGTTGTCGGCCTGCTGGCTGCTTCGCTCCTCTTCCTCTCCATCTTCTACTGGGCTCTGCGCTGGCTCGGTCTCATCCGTTCCCGTCGCGATGGCATACTGTTCCTTTCCATGCTCATAGGCGGAGGCCTCCTCCTCAGCCTCCTCTTCCTGCTGCGCGGCGTCAGCGTCGGTTTCCTCGGCGTGAACTGGCCCACCGGTCTGATACTAGGACTCATTGCCTACGTCACTTTGGCGGTCTTTCTTCAGCCGGAGTCGTCAGCCCAGTCCGCCCAACGCCCTCGCCAGCTCCTTTTGGTTGCCTCCCTGTCCGCAATCATCGCCCACTATGTTGAGATTCACCTCGGCATCGCCATCGCATCCACGCGCATCTATTTCTGGGCGATCGTGGCCCTCATGCTGGCGCTGGGCATGCGCTTGCTCAACCCGGAAACCTTCGCCCCCGGCGAAGACGCCGTAGGTCAGCCCGCGCCCAATGCCCCGCAGGATGTGAACCCCGGAAACAGGCGTTCTTCCACACGGGCACGCCAGAGGCGCGGACGCCGCCAGGCAAGAGCTTCCACCATGTCCTGGGACCTCCGCCTGCCTTCAACAATTTTGCCCGACGCCTTGGTGATTCTGACGCTGGTCTTCCTCTTCACGGTCAATTTCCAGGGACTGTCGAATCCATTCTCGATTCTGTTCGCCGGGCTGGGCTCTCCCG
The DNA here is from genome assembly GCA_028819675.1 of Caldilineaceae bacterium. Next base: position 7,302 of record JAPPKT010000150.1, read on the forward strand.
CCCCGTCCCAATCTGCCGGCAGCCCGACCGACATCCTGTGGCTCGTCTTTTTCACTTGGCTGATCGCGACCGTATTGGGCGCCGCCGCCGTCATGTTTCAACTTCCAGGTCTGGCGCCTGTGCCGCGCGCAAAGCAAAGCGCTTCAACGGCCCCCCGCAATAGAGCACACGATCGGGGCAACACCGTGGGTACTGCCCCCCTGTTGGCGCGTTCGGCGGCTCTGTACGGCCTGCTGCTGTGCGCCGCCTGGCTGATCTACGGCCTCATCCACGCCGCCCGGCTCCTGCCCAGCGCCAGAACCGGTACCGTAGCCGAGCAACTCAACCATATCGCCGGGCACTATAGCCTGTACACCTGGATCGTTGTCCTCTGGTGCCTGCTATCAGGACTGGTCCTCGCCTGGCGTGATCTGGCCGAGACGAGACGTGCCTGGCTCGGCCGCGGCCTGGCTACCGTCGGCGCAACGCTTCTCTTCACGGCAACCTTCGTCTACATCATCGGCGGCATCAATATTGCTCAGGTCCGTGCCGACATATTCTACAAACAGGGCCAGAGTTTCGACACCTCCGGCGCTTGGGTGCAAAGCTCAGATCTGTACCGTCGAGCCCTGTCAGTTCGACCCACAGAGGACTACTATATGCTTTTCCTCGGCCGCAGCCTGCTCGAACAGGCTGCGCACGCGCCCAGCATAGCTTCCGGCACTCTACCGGCCGAACCCTCACTCCAGGACATCTTGAATCTGGATGTCGATGATATTGCTCGACTCAGTCAAGTCGGCGTCCTCGCAGCCGCCAGGACCGTTCTGCAAAAAGCCCAGGAAGTTAACCCTTTGAACACAGACCACACCGCCAACCTTGCCCGTCTGCACCGGCGCTGGTCTACCCTGTCCCAGGATCCCCAAGACCGCATCCCGCAACTGGAGCTTAGCCTGCAATACTATGACGCTGCCCTGTCTCTGAGCCCCAATGTTGCCCATCTCTGGAATGAACGCGGCCAGGTCCTGGCCTTGATGGACCGGCTCGATGAGGCAGAAGCTTCATTCCAGCACAGTCTGACCCTGGACGACCGCTTCGAGAACACCTATGCCTTCTTGGCAGAGCTGTATTCGCGGCAGAACGCGTCAGAGAAACTGTCCCGGACCCTCGATCAAGGTATGGATAGGCTGCCCAATAGCCTGACCTTACTCACCCTCAAGGCATCAGAGCAGTCGAAAGCTGGCGATCTGGCCGGCGCATATGAGACGATTCTAAAGACTCATGACAACCACCCGACTGACCTCAACGCTGTACGCAATCTGATCCTGCTTGCGCGCTCGCTCAACCGCCCTGAAGAAGCATCCCGTTGGGCTGAACGAGCCGTGGCCTTGATCGAAAACGGCTATGGACACAAAGACTTGGTCGTCGCTGTGTATCGCCTCGTCGCCGAAGTCAATGAAGAGAACGGGCTACTACCGGCGGCAGTAGACATCCTTCGGCGCCTCATGGACCTCGCCCCCGACGATTACCGCCATCCGTTCCAGATGGCCCGGTTGCACACTGAGTTGGGCGACAACCGTCAAGCCCGCCAGTTCGCAGAATCTGCTCTGTCTCTCGCGCCCGACAGCGAGAAGGCCGGCATCCAATCCTTTGTCGATACCCTTGAATAACCGGACTGGCGCCTGAACTGTGGTGGACAAATGAGTTCCTTTCTTCTGATGGCGGCTAGCGCCCTCGTCATCGCCATCGGCGGCACGCCCCTGGTACGCTATGCCGCCCTCAGAATGGGCATACTTGACAACCCCTCAGCGCGCAAAATCCACAGCGCGCCCGTGCCCCTGATGGGTGGTGCGGCAATCTATCTGGCCTTCATCGCCGCCCTCGCCCTCTGGGGTGAACGCAGCTATGTCAACGAAGTCGTAGGCATCTTCGTTGGCGCCACGCTGGTCAGTATCATCGGCGCGCTCGACGACAGCCGCGGCATGGGGAGCTACCTCAAGCTCCTGTTCCAGCTCGCCGCCGCCTTCATTCTCATTCTCTCTGGCGTGCAAGTCCGTCTCTTTCACGGCGTGTTGGACATAGCCCTGACCCTGCTCTGGGTCGTCGGCATCACCAATGCGTTCAATCTCTTGGACAATATGGACGGACTCTCCAGCGGCGTTGCCACCATCGCCGCCGCCTTCTTCACGCTCCTGGCCGCCATGAGCGACCAATACCTCGTCGGGACCTTGGCCGCTGCCCTCTTCGGCGCCTGCATCGGCTTTCTCGTCTATAATTGGAATCCGGCCCAGGTCTTTATGGGTGACACAGGCAGCCTGTTCCTCGGTTTCCTCCTGGCCGCCGTCGGCATCAAGCTGCGTTTCCCCGCCAACAGTGCAAGCATTACTTGGATGATTCCCATTCTCGTACTGGCGTTGCCCGTCTTTGACACCACCCTTGTCTTCTTCAGCCGCCTGCGACGCGGCAAGAATCCTCTCACCACTGCGGGCAAAGACCACGTCAGTCACAGGCTCGCCCGGCGTACGGGAAGTCAGCGCGAAGCAGTCCTTCTGTGTTATCTTATTACAGGAGGAACCGGTCTGGCTTCTGTCTTCTTAACCCAAGCCAACTTACAGGAGGCTGTCATTGTCGGACTGGCTGCTCTCCTGCTGGCAATGTTCGCTCTGTGGAAACTTGAGTTCCAGGACACCTGAACCTGTGCATCCGGCCCGCTAGCGGCCTTGCCTTCCGATATATTCCGAAAAGGAGTCTGTTTTGTTCCCTGAATCCCAATGTAAGCGCACCACAGCCAAAGATTCCCCTGGACGCCAAGACAGTCCCGCAAATCAAAAGTCTGCAAGATATGGTTGGGCCGATAGAAACTGTCTCTCCGGCTGGGCCGCCCGCTTCATTCAGCGACCTGCAAGCTTGGCTATTCTCTTCCTGATGCTCCTTGCCCTCGCCTTCTCATCCTGTACTGCCCCCACAGAAGCAACAGAGGATTCCCAGGAAACCGCAGGAGGTGCCGCAGCAGCCCTGGAGCCCGCCGACCGCAACGGCATGTACGAAACAGGTCCGGATATGACCATCGATCCGGAAGCCGAATACTACGCCGTCTTCAAGACCGAGAAAGGTGACATTCGAGTAAAACTGTTTGCAGCGGAAGCGCCGATTACGGTCAACAACTTCGTCTTCCTCGCTCGTGACGGTTTCTACAACGACACACACTTTCACAGAGTATTGGAGAACTTTATGGCCCAGGGCGGAGATCCCTCCAATACTGGTGCAGGAGGACCCGGCTATCAATTCCAGGATGAAATCGCAGCCAGTCTCCAGTTTGATCGCGCTGGCCTCCTTGCAATGGCAAACGCTGGCCCCAATACCAACGGCAGCCAGTTCTTCATTACCTTCGCCGAAACGCCTTGGCTGAACGGCAACCATACGATCTTCGGCGAGGTTGTAGAAGGCATGGACGTGCTCTTCTCGATCTCGCTGCGTGACCCGAGGGGAGCTGCCTCCCCCGGCGATCTGCTGGAAACGGTCGAGATTGAAGAGGGGGAATAGCCGCGGACCCCCTGACCTTCATCCTTCCGCACGCAGATTCGAGCGCCGTCCAGCAAGGATGCAGATAGTCCCAGTACTGCCTTGATACCCCTTCCGTTGCCGGTCCTTCTGTAATTTCGGGGTGAGAACGACTCGATTTACACCTGAAAATACAGAAGACGGGACAGCCCTTATACTGCCGAATGCCTCAATGCCTGTGAGGCCCCGGCCAGAAAAAGACGAAGTCTCCTGGAGTTACACGAGTACTGATCTTGAAGAGCAACCAACAGTCCTCGCCCCCATTCTCCCTGACGAAGTGGACAGGATTCAGACGCGAGTTAAGCCATGGACTCGACCAGTGAAGCCGAACTGATTCAGAATGAGGCCAGTCGCCAGGAAGGCAACGCACGTCCGGCCTTCCCTGTAGAACCCGGGGAAGGCGACCGCAACGCCTCAAGACCCAATCCGTGGATCACAGCTCTCCAGATACTCGGAATCCTGGCAATCGTCGTTGGCGCATTCTGGCTCGGCACCCAAAGAGAACTGGTGCAGCGATTCAGCCAGTGGGGATACTTGAGCAGCTTTCTGATCAGCCTGATCGGAAGCGCGACTGTCATCCTGCCCGCCCCTGGCCTGGCCCTCATTCTCGCCTTGGGCGCCCACCTGAACCCCGTCCTCCTCGGAGTCGTTGCCGGCTTCGGCAGCGGGCTGGGAGAACTGTCCGGCTACCTGGCCGGCAAGGCCGGACGCAATCTCGTCAATAACGAGGGAAGGTTCAACGCCTTTCTCCACAGAATGACCACTCGCTTTACCTCTCCCGCTCTGTTCGTTCTTGCTATTCTCCCCTTGCCCATCTTCGACTTCGCCGGTATCCTCGCCGGTGCCCTGCGTATGCCCGTCCTGCAGTTTCTCGCAGTGGTCATCAGCGGTAAGATCATTAAGCATGCGCTGGCCGCCTACCTTGGCGCAGAGTTCTTCGAGATGTTGCTTAACAACCTTGGCGCCTGAATCTCGTAGCACGGTGCCGCTGCCAACCAGGGCCGCACCTTTCCGATCCCGGACGGCTCGTATCAAACTTAAGGACCGGCCCTTTAGGAGCCTGGAACCATGTCCAATCGAATTCTCCGACTGTTGCCGCCGCTTCTGCTGGCTTTCACATATCTGGGATGCGGCGTCAGCGCGCCGGAAGGGCTGTCTCTGGGCAGTGCCGCTGCGTCAGCGGTACAAGAACCGGAACCGATTGTTGACGTATACACGGACGAATTCTCCGACCCTTTTGAGCAGGAATTCGATGAAGAGAGCTCTCCACCGTTTGCGCTAAGCGAAGGCCAACCCGGCTGGGACGGCGGCCAGGACCGTCCTCCCCTGGCCGCCGCGACCCCTCTGTCTCCGGAGCAAATCCAGGAGCTGCTGAGTCGTCTGCCTCCCCTTCAGGAGGATGAAGATGACATCGCCCAGGTGCGTCTCCCCGACCAGAGCCTGCCGCCGCCACGTCCCGGCCAGGAGGTGGAGCTGCCATTTCCTCCCCCTCAGGCAGAGACGACACCCGACACTCACGCCGGCGCGCCTCTGGCTGTCTTGCGCTTTGCGCCGGAGGGAGATGTCCCTCTCGCTCCCCAACTAAGCGTGACCTTCAACCTTCCCATGGTTCCTCTCACCAGCCACCAGGAGCTGGCCGCGGGGGACATTCCAGTCGAGCTCACGCCGGCCCTGCCCGGGCGCTGGCGCTGGGTCGGCACGAGAACCCTTCTCTTTCAAGCCGGCCTTGAGGGTACTGCCAGAATGCCCATGGCAACCGAGTTCTCGGCCTCCATTCCCGCAGGCATTCTGGCCGCCGACGGGACAGAACTGGCAGAAGGGGTCAGTTGGACCTTCCGAACACCCGCCCCTACTCTGCAGTACGCCTATCCGACCGGCGGCCCGCACACACGCGAACCTGTCTTCTTCGCTTCATTCGACCAAAACATCGATCCATCCTCAGTGATCGAACACATCCAGGTGGCTGCACAGGGCCGTGAGTACACGGTGCGTATCGCGAGCCAGGACGAAATCGCCTCCGACGCCCGCGTTCAACGCCTGATAAGGAGGTCGGCCGACAACAGGTGGCTGGCCTTTGTCTCCGATGAACTCCTGCCCCCGGGCACAACCGTAACTGTCACCTTCGCGCCCGGCACTCCGTCCGCCGAGGGACCTCTCGTCTCCGCCCATCCCCAGAGCTACAGCTTTAGCACGCCCGGCCCCTTTGTCCTCCGACAGCAGGAGTGCGGCTGGGGACGAGGCGCCCAGTGCCCGCCTATCAGCCCACTGTCCCTGCGATTCAACAATCCCATCGACACCGAGTCGTTTGACCCCTCGCTAATCGCCATTGAGCCGGAGCTCGACCACGTCTCTTTCGAAGTCTTCGGCGATTCAATCTGGATCGTTGGCAACACAAAGGCAAGAACCGCCTACGACGTAACCATCGCCTCTGACCTGACCGACATTTTCGGTCAGTCGCTCGCCAATGATGTGCAGACCCAGTTCACAATCGGGCCGGCCGAGGCCTTCCTCGCCGCAGGCAGCCATGGCCCGATTACTCTACTTGACCCCTACGCCGATCCGGCCTTCCCCATCTACACGGTCAATCTTTACGCGGTCAACGTGCGCGCCTATCGCGTTTCTCCCGAACAGTTCGTCGAATACCAGCAGTGGCGCAGCAACCGCTGGCGCGACGACCGGCTCGAGCCTCCCGGCGAACTGGTCATGGAGCGCAAGGTGGAGATCATCCGTCAATTCGACACTGTGATCGAGACTGCGATCGATCTGGCCCCAGCGCTTGACGGCGGCACCGGTCACATAATCCTGTACATTGAGCCGGAAGGCGGAATGCTATCAGCCCTTCTCAACCGGCAGCTGCAGGAAACGCGCATCATAAGTTGGGTCCAGGTGACCGAAATAGGCCTCGATGCCTTCGTCGACGCCGATGAGATGTTCGTCTGGGCAAACAGCCTGACTGACGGGGCTCCGCTCAGCGGTGTTGAGGTCACCCTCTGGCCGCAAGACGTACTGGAAGTCACCGACGTGACCGGCTCAGCCCGGTTGAGGCTGCCCCGAAATAGCTCCCAACTGCTCATCGCCCGCCGCGGCGATGACGTGACCTTTCTCCCCGAAAACCGCTACGAATACTACAGGACCGAGACCGGTTGGAACGGATGGCAGCAGCGCGCCGAACGCGCAGATATTCGCTACTTTGTTTTTGACGACCGCAGAATGTACCGCCCAGGCGAAACGGTAAGCGTCAAAGGCTGGATGCGCCAAACGGAACGTAGCCCTGAAGGCGACCTGAGCCTCCTGCCCGAAGGAGCGGCTTCCCTACTCGACTATACCGTACGCGATTCGTCAAACAACCAGATTCACACCGGTCGGGCTCCTATCAACCCTTTGGGCGGCTTCCACTTTCAGTTTGACCTGCCGGACAACGTCAATCTGGGTTACGCCTGGATCGAATTGCAGTCCGCCGTCGACGGCGACTACGAGTCCCGCCACGACCACGTCTTTCAGATACAGGAGTTCCGCCGGCCCGAATATGAAGTCAGCGCTACAATCAGCGAAGGGCCCCACGTCGCCGGCGGCCGCGCCCTGGCAACCGTCAGCGCCAGCTACTTTGCTGGCGGCCCGCTACCCGGCGCCGAAGTAATTTGGGACGTCGAGGCCTCAGAAGGCGTCTACGAACCCCCAAACTGGTCCAACTTTGTCTTCGGAAAATGGCTCCCGTGGTGGGGCTTTCCCGGGCATTCAGACTACCTCGGTCACGCATCCTTCAGCTCCCGCACCGACGCCGCCGGCCAGCACGTCCTCCGCATCGACTTCCACACCTCCGTCGACGAGACTGCGTCTGACGCAGGCAACAAAGATGAGGTGAGGCATTTCCCAACGCTTGTCGACGCTACAGCTACCGTCATCGACGTCAATCGCCAGGCCTGGAGTAGCAGCTCGGGTCTCCTGCTCCATCCTGCCGACCGTTACGTCGGCCTGCGCACAGCGCGCTACTTCGTTGAACAGGGCGAGCCCCTGTCTGTCGAGGTCGTGGTGACCGATATAGATGGAACCGCCATCGAAGGGCATGGCGCGGAGGTAAGAGCAGCTCTCTTGGACTGGGAGTATCGCAAAGGCAATTGGCTTCAGGTCGAAAAGGAAGCGCAGGAATGCAATGTCGAGACCACTTCCGCCTCTGACCAGAACGACACCGAATATGAGTTCGCCACCTGCTCATTTGAAACGGCAGTCGGCGGAGAGTACCGTATCACCGCCACCGTCACCGACGGCGACGGCCGGCTCAACCGTACCCAATTGACCCGCTGGGTGACCGGTGGGCAGCGCCCGCCCAGCGCCAACTTGGAAAGGGAAGAGCTGGAGCTCATTCCCGACAGCCAGGACTATGCCCCGGGTGACACGGCCGAAATCCTTGTGCAAGCTCCCTTCTACCCCGCAGAGGGTCTCCTGACCCTGCGGCGCGACGGGCTTGCCTCCAGCCATCGCTTCACCATGGATGGCCCTACCTTCACCCTGCGCGTTCCAATCGAAGAAGACCACATACCCAACATCCATCTGCAAGTTGATCTTGTCGGGGCAGGCAACCGCGTCGACGATGCCGGCAACGCCCTGCAGGGACTGCCTCCCCGCCCGGCCTACGCCCGCGGCAGGCTCAATCTGACGATTCCCCCGCTGAGCCGTACGCTCCAGGTCGATGCGCAGCCCAGGCAAGCCCGCTTGGAGCCTGGCACAGAGACCACTATCGATGTGCTTGTGAAAGACGCCAACGGCGAACCCGTTGCCGGCGCCGAGTTCGCCGTCGTCGTCGTTGACGAAGCAATCCTCGCTCTGACCGGCTATCGACTCATCGACCCTGTGACAGTCTTCTACAGCAATCGCGGCCGAGGTGTCAGCGACTACTACAACCGCGACGATCTCCTGCTTGCCAGCAACCTGTCCTTACAAGGCGAAACACCTGCGCCGACCGGAACGCCCCAACCTCCGCAGACATTGACGCAATCAAGGTCCATGGCAGTGGCAGCGGCAGCCCCTGCCATGGCAGAAATGGCCATGGCCGACGAATCAGCCGAAGAAGAAGGCGCCGACGATAGCAGCGGGCGGTCGATCCGGGCCCGGCTCAACTTTGACCCGTTAGCCCTCTTCGCACCCGAAGTTCATACAGGACCGGACGGCCGGGCCAGCGTGCAGGTCACACTTCCTGACAATCTTACCCGCTACAGGGTAATGGTCGTCGCGGTTGCCGGTGGCCGTTTCTTTGGTGCCGGCGAATCCAACCTGACTGCCCGCCTGCCCCTGATGGTGCGGCCCTCCGCCCCCCGATTCCTCAACTTCGGCGACAGCTTCGAGTTGCCTGTCGTGTTGCAAAACCAGACCGACGAGCCTATGGAAGTACAGGCAATCGTCCGCGCTTCAAACGCCAATCTGGTGGGAGAGAGCGGGGTGGAAGGAGCCGCCGGCTACGCCGTGACTGTTCCTGCCAATGACCGCGTCGAACTGCGCTTCCCAACATCCTCGGCCAGCGCCGGTACGTCCCGCTTCCAGTTCGGCGCCATCGACGCCAACCAGCCAGCCACTGCCGACGCCGCCGAGCTCAGCCTTCCCGTCTTTACGCCCGCGACCACCGAAGCCTTCGCCGTCTACGGCGAAATCGACGAGAGCGGCGCGGTCTTGCAGCCCATCCGGCCGCCAGCAGACGCAATTCCTGACTATGGCGGCCTGGAGGTAACCCTTTCCTCCACCGCTCTGCAGGCACTGACAGACGCCTTCATCTATCTGATTCAATACCCGTTCGACTCCTCCGAGCAAATCGCTTCCCGCATCCTTGCCGTGGCCGCGCTGCGTGACGTGCTCGCCGCATTCGACGCCGCGGGTCTGCCTGCCCCGGATGAAATCGAGCAGTCAATGGCAAGAGACCTCCAGACTCTGCAAGCGATGCAGGATTACGGGGGCGGCTTCCCCATCTGGCGGCGAGGCGGCGAGATCTGGCCCTACCACAGCGTCCACGTCGCACACGCCCTCGCCCGTGCCCGTCTGAAAGGGTACTCTGTGCCGGACGAAATGGTGAGCCGTTCTCTCGACTACCTTCGCAATATCGAGCAGCACTTCCCTTCCTGGTACGCCATCGACGCCCGCCGTGGACTCTCCTCCTATGCCCTGTATGTCCGCAAACTGCTCAGAGACGAAGATCCTGCCAAGGCCCGGTCGCTGGTTAGGGAAGCGGGACTGGAAAACCTCTCTCTGGAAAGCATCGGCTGGCTGCTCTTCGTCTTGACCGACGATGCTGGCTCCCAGTCCACCGTAACCGAAATGCGGCGATTCATCACCAACCGCGTGACCGAAACAGCGGGCGCAGCAACGGTAGCGTCCGGCTATAGCGACGGCGACTACCTCTTGCTCCACTCAAGCCGCCGTTCCGATGCTGTCCTTTTGGAGGCACTTGTCGTTGACCAGCCCGACAGCGACCTGATAGCCAAGCTAGTACGCGGCCTGCTGGGCCATCGAACCGCCGGCCGCTGGGGCAATACCCAGGAAAACGTCTGGGTGCTGTTGGCAATGGACAGGTATTTCCAAGCCTTCGAATCCCAGACTCCCGATTTCGTCGCTAGAATCTGGTTGGGCGAACAGTTCGCAGCTAGCCGCGCCTTCCAGGGTCGTTCGGCGGAAAACGTAGGCCTTTCCCTGCCCATGCAATTCCTGCACGCAGGTGCACTAGGCGCAGAGGGTGACCTGCCCTTGATAGTCCAGAAAGAGGGCCAGGGCCGGCTCTATTACCGGTTGGGCCTCCGGTACGCCCCCATCAACCTCAGCTTGGGACCGGCCGACCACGGCTTCACCGTCGAGCGCATCTACGAGGCTGTGGACGATCCCGCCGACGTTAGTCGCGATGAAGATGGAGTCTGGCACATCCGCGCTGGAGCCCGCGTGAGGGTTAGACTGACAATGGCAGCTCCCTCCCGCCGCGTCCACGTTGCTCTGGTGGACCACCTGCCGGCCGGCTTGGAGATACTTAACCCGGATCTGGCCGTGACCGCCGACCCGCCGCGGGATCCGAACAGGTCTCGCGCCGGTCGCCGCTGGTGGGGCAGCTGGTATCAACACCAGAACCTGCGCGACGAACGCGCCGAGGCCTTCACCTCGTATCTGTGGGCAGGCGTCTACGAGTACAGCTACCTGGCCCGCGCCACCACGCCAGGCGCCTTCGTTGCGCCCCCAGCCAAGGCAGAGGAAATGTACGCGCCCGAGACCTTCGGCCGGACGGGAACCGATTGGATTATCGTAGAGGTCAGCGAAGAATAGGATGTGATTGGACCAACTCTTACTTCTGACTCAGCCTCTGTATGGTAAGGAGAAAAATGGCTCGCAGAAGGGCAACAAGGGGAAACTGTCAGTTCTGTGGCAAGGCATACACTCGCTGGGGAATGACTCGTCATCTGGAGACCTGTGCCGAGCGTGCCAGCGCAATCGAATCTGATGCAAAGGGGTCTGGGGAATGGCAGAAGATATTTCACCTGCTGATCCAGGATGTTTGGAGTTCCGACTATTGGCTGCACCTGGAAATTGCAGGCCAGGCCACGCTTGACCAGTTGGATCAATACCTGCGGGGCATTTGGCTGGAGTGTTGTGGCCACTTGAGCCACTTTCTAATCAACGAAATCTACTACGATAGACATACTGAAATCGATTGGGCAATCGCCGAAACCAGGAGAATGTCCACACGGATTGCCGCCGCATTTGAGTTGGAAACTGAGGCGCAATACAAGTATGACTTCGGCACACCAACCAAACTGCTGATTTCTGCACTTGCTGTGCGTTCAGGTATCTGGGCCGGCAAACCCATTCGGCTGTTATCGCGCAACAATGCGCCTACAATGAAATGCATGGCCTGCCCCAAGAAGGCCGAGTGGATTTGCACCCAATGCCTTTGGGAAAACAGGCCCTGTCTCGTGTGCGATCGGCACGTGAACGAACATTCACATGATCATGACATGATCCTACCTGTTGTAAATTCACCGCGGATCGGCATGTGTGGCTACGAGGGCCCGGCAGAACCCCCATACTAGCCGTCTGGTTGCACCAACTGCTTCCTGATCTCCATCCAGATCTCAGTTAGTTCCAGCCGGTTAATCCACTGCGAAAGATAGTCCTGTTCAAGGCTGTCATCACCCACCATGGCGACGATGCTGCCGATGTCACGGATATGCTTGGTCTGGCCGCTCAGACGGTAGTACTGAAGCTTATAAAGAATCAGATCCTCAGGCGAATGGACATATGCCTCCCCGATTCCCGGACCGAAATCGACAAGCAACCGACGTTGCAATGCACTTGCACGAAGCGCATCTTCGGGCCGCAGCAGGAAAACTTCCAGCTTGTAGCCTGTTGGCATGTGGATGGCGTTGATTGGCAAGTCCGAAGGCGAATTGTAGTGGTCGAGAATGACTTCCACAGGTACGAGCATCCCTCTGGCCTCCAGCGCCTTGGAAAACTCGGCCATCTGCTCCACCGGCAAATCAACGACGACATCAAAGTCCCGTGTTGTTCGGGCCTCACCCCATCCCCAAACGGCAACGGCTCCTCCCACCAGGTAGGTGACGCTTGCCTCTTCAAGTGCATCAAGAACTTCACGAACGAAATTTCCGAACTCCTGTTGCGGGTCCTCTGCCACCGCCTCCCTCCCGTCCAATGCTGCCTTGCGCGCCAGTCCGAGCGACATTTCTTCGGTCAATTCTGGCCGGAGTGTCCGTAACCGATAGGATGCAACACCCTCGGCGACTCGAATCATCGAGAGTCCTTGCTGCAACCGTTGTGCCGCCGATAATTCCCGTGAAACAGAGACCTGTGCCGGATCGACTTCCCTCAGCGCGCCCGCGATCTCCCGTTCCTGCTTGCAAGTGAGAGGCATAGCAAGAATCCTTGCATGTCTTTCAGAGCGCCGAATGCGTAGTCCAATTCACCTGTCCACAGCTTACCAGCGCTAGGATCAGTCGCCCCTGGCTCTCGCCTGAGACCTTTTCCAGTCCAGCCTGCCCAGTCGCACCACAACTCGCTGCATTATCGCCTGTGCCACTTCGTCTTTGCTCATAAGCGGCCAGGCCTCTCTGCTACCACCGCGCTCGAACAGAGTAACTCGGTTCGTATCCACCGCGAAGCCGCTGTCCGGCGCGCTCACGTCATTGAGAACAACCAGATCGAGATTCTTCCGCTTCAACTTGTCGATTGCGTTCGCTTCCAGATCGTTCGTCTCCGCAGCGAAACCGATGACAAGGCTCGGGCCCGAAACACCATCCTCCCTCTTGATTCCAACCTCATGCAGTATATCCGGCGTCCTCTCCAACGAAATCACCTGCTGCTGCGGTGTCTTCTTCAGCTTATGGTCAGCGCTGTCCGTTGGGCGGTAGTCAGCCACCGCCGCCGCGCCGATGAGTACATCCGTCTCAGGCAGCTCCTCCATCACGGCCGAATACATCTGCTGGGCTGTGTGCACGGGCACCAGCGAGATTCCGCCCGGAGGATGCACTGACAATGGAGCATGCACGAGTACCGTATCCGCGCCAAGATCACGCGCCGCTCGCGCCAGCGCTGACCCCATCTTTCCCGTCGAGTGATTGCCCACAAACCGGACCGGATCAATCGGCTCCCGTGTCCCGCCCGCTGTGATCACCACCCGCAGCCCGTCAAGGGGTCCTCCCAGTCCGATCACCTTACAGGCGACCTCGAAGATCTCCTCCGGCTCCGCGACGCGTCCCTCTCCCACTTCGCCCGAAGCCAGCCGTCCCTCAGCCGGACCGATGAAATCCACACCCCAATCCTGCAAAGTTTGTACGTTACGCATCGTCGCCGGATGCGTCCACATGTTGGTCTCCATAGCCGGAGCCAGCAACATTGGACCCTTGTAGCTGAGCGCTGTGATGCTCAACAGATCGTCGCTCAGGCCAAGGGCGAGACGGGCAATCGTGTGCGCCGTCGCCGGCGCGATGATGAATAGGTCTGCTGCATGCGCCAGCGCCACGTGCCCGATGCGCAACCGGCCGGCATCATGCCAGAATTCGAAAGTGTCGGTCGCAACACTCCGCTGCGTGATCGACTGAAACGTCACCGGCGCAACGAACTTTGCCGCCGAGTGAGTCATGATCACGTCCACCAGCGCATTGGCCTGCGTAAGCCGGCTGGCCAGCGTCACCGCCTTATAGGCCGCGATGCCGCCGCTGATGCCGAGTACGATTCGTTTGCCGGAGAGAATCG
>JAPPKT010000583.1 GCA_028819675.1 Caldilineaceae bacterium
GCAGTCCGCACAGACCAGCAATCGTGAACAACGCCGCCCAGCAAGGCTCACTAAAAACTAGAAACTAAAAACCAAAAACTCCCATGTCCCTACGCATCGCAGACGACCTCGACCTCCTCCTGGCAGTCCTCCCGGAACGCATCCGCGCCTCCCTCCAGCAGCTCGACCGCGCCGGCGATCTCATCGAAATCGTCATGGACCTCGGCCGCCTGCCCGAAGCGCGCTTCCCCGACGGCGAACTCTGCCTCAGCCCCGAAGAGACCACCCGCGACGACCTCCAACACGTCATCGACAACATCGGCGACTTCGGCGCCGACAACCGCGCCGGCATCGAACGCACCCTCCACCGCATCTCCGCCATCCGCAACCGCAAGGGCACCGTCATCGGCCTCACCTGCCGCGTCGGCCGCGCCGTCTACGGCGTCATCGACATCATCCAGGACATCATCACCAGCGGCAGCAGCCTCCTCCTCCTCGGCCGCCCCGGCGTCGGCAAGACCACCCTCCTGCGCGAAGCCTCACGCGTCCTCAGCGACAAACAGCGCGTCGTCATCGTCGATACCAGCAACGAAATCGCCGGCGACGGCGACATCCCCCACCCGTCCATCGGCCGCGCCCGCCGCATGCAGGTCGCTACCCCCACCCTGCAGCACGAGGTCATGATCGAAGCCGTCGAAAACCACATGCCCGAGGCCATCATCATCGACGAAATCGGCCGCGAGCTCGAAGCCGTCGCCGCCCGCACCATCGCCGAACGCGGCGTCCAACTCATCGGCACCGCCCACGGCAATACCCTCGAAAACCTGCTCATGAACCCCACCCTCTCCGACCTGGTCGGCGGCATCGATACCGTCACCCTGTCCGACGAGGAAGCCCGCCGCCGCGGCACCCAGAAAACCGTCCTCGAGCGCAAGGCCCCGCCCACCTTCGACGTCCTCATCGAAATCCAGGAACGCCAGCGCATGATCGTCCACCACAAGGTCGCCGAAGCCGTCGACTCACTCCTGCGCGGCTGGACCCTCTCCCCCGAGACCCGCTACGTCAACAGCGACAACCAGGTCCACGTCGAGTCCGTCGAAAACCAGGAAAAGCCCGGCCGCATCGGCCAGAGCCGCCAGGGCCCCGAAAGCAGCGGCGGCGGCCGCCGCCGCCAGCGCGGCAAGCGCGCCGAAGACCGCGCCGCCCAGCTCGCCCAGGACATCGCCGACAGCGCCGCCCAACCCAACGGCCGCAAAGTCGTGCGCGTCTTCCCCTACGGCATCGGCCAGAACCGCCTGCGCACCGCCGCCCAGAACCTCAAAGTACCCATTGAAGTCGTCAAAGAGCTGCGCCAGGCCGACATCGTCATGACCCTCAAAAACTACTTCCGCCAGAAGCCCCAGCCCATCGCCGACGCCGAACGCCAGAACGTGCCCGTCTACGTCCTCCGCAGCAACACCGTCACCCAGATGGAGCACTACCTGCTCGACGTCTTCCAGCTCCGCCGCGACGACCCCGACCTCGTCTTCGACTCCGCCATGCGCGAAACACAGCACGCCATCCAGCGCCTCCTCAAAGGCGAAAAATCAGTCGAGCTCAGCCCCCAGGCCGCCTCCATCCGCAGCCAGCAACACCAGCTCGCCCGCACCGCCAACCTCATCAGCCACAGCTACGGCCGCGAACCCCACCGCTGCGTCCGCATCTTCAGCCCGTCCTGAACGCCGGCCGCTTCTGACGATATACCCATCCAATGTTCATCACCTTCGAAGGCTCCGACGGCAGCGGCAAGACCACCCAGATCCATCTGCTCGCCGAACATCTGAAAGCCGCCGGCCACACCGTCCTCACCACCCGCGAACCCGGCGGCACCCGCATCGGCGACGGCATCCGCCAGCTCCTCCTCGACCTCGCCCACACCGAAATGCACGCCCGCGCCGAAACCCTCCTCTTCAACGCCGCCCGCGCCCAGATCGTCGCCGAGGTCATCCGCCCCGCCCTCGCCGCCGGCCAAATCGTCCTCTGCGACCGCTTCGCCGACAGCACCCTCGCCTACCAGGGCTACGGCCACCGGCAGGACATCGCCCAGCTCGAGCGCCTCATCGCCTACGCCACCGGCGGCCTCCGCCCCGACCTCACCCTCTACCTCGACCTGCCCCCCGAAGACGGCATCAGACGCAACCGCGGCCGCGCCGACGGCGACTGGAACCGCCTCGACGCCCAGGAGCTCTCCTTCTACCAGCGCGTCGAA
>JAPPKT010000611.1 GCA_028819675.1 Caldilineaceae bacterium
CCATGGCCTGTTCGATAGGATGATTCATCCCGATGAAATACGTATTGCCCTCCTGGCCCGGCAGCGTGTGCGCGCCGTCGAACCCCTCGAAAAAGGCAGCGCGCACGAGGTGCGGGCAGTCGCCGAGCAACTGGCTGACATAACCGGCCTCCCTCAGTATACTCGGCAGATGGTTCTCGCTACTTAAGCGCCGGTCCTGCCATGGATACCACGGCCAACCGACACGCCCGGTCGTGAAATCGGTCCGATGCGGAATCGTCGGAAAACTGCCTGTATACAGTCTCGACAGGCTCACGCACCGCTGCGAAAAACGGTCAAGGTGGGGCGTGCGCACCGGCATCGCCGCCGCGCGATTGAACAGGTTATCGTATCTGAAAGTGTCGGAAATTATGACGATTATATTCATCGTGTCGTCCCATTTAAAGTCGTTGTCAGACTGCTAAAATGTCCGGTCCGTCTACAGTGGCCGCCTCAGCCAGCGCCCCTGAAGCTGCCAGCTCCCCCATCGTAGCAAACGATGCCCCTGGCTTTTTGCCCACGTGCTCAGAAACAGCGTCGATCATGCGGAAAGTGTGTTCGTAATCGTCGGCGATGCCATGGGTGTGCATCAGCATAATGACGATCGGGCTGTGCTCGCTGATGCGGTCCAGATCCTGGCGCGCCAACTCTACGAACTCATCGCTGCGCTCGCCCGATCCTCTCCAAGTGTATTCGTTCAGGATCGGCACTTCGATGATGTCGTCATACCAGCGGAATGGATGGTAAGGGATATTGTCCACCCAGTCCTGCGACAGGTTGCCGCTGTTATGCGGAAGATGGGCGTAGCCGCTGCCGCTGATGTACATGCAGGTATGATAGCCGATCCCGACCTCACGCAGTGCCGCGAACATCGGCTTGGAAATAGCACCGCACGGCGCCCGGAACACGTTGGGCTCAACGCCCAGGTCCATTGCAAAGATCTCCAGCCCTTCCTCAATGCGGTCGCGAAGGTTTTCGACAGTATAGCGCGGCATCAGCTCCTCGCGGCGCTCATTGAAGTCCGACTGCAGCGTTGAAAGAATGGAGGTCGCCGGCCACGCGGGAGGCCCGAACTCGTAACAGTCCGCGTGGGTCAACCCATGAAGCTGGATATCGTGTCCTGCGTCACGAGCAGCGATTAACGCCTCTTTCCATTCCGAGGTCATTGGTTTGCCGCCGCCCTTGGGCACTGTGAACCAGGTTGACCCCAGCCCTCGCGAACTGAAGAACTCGGTCGCCTTCGTCAGAGACTCAACCATTGCACTGCCGCCCGAACCTGCGTCGTCAATACTCCATGAATAAACGGTCATCTCTTTATTCTCCGCTTGGGCCCTTTGGTATGGCCAGAATAGTCTGATTCACTACGAGGCGGCAACGGCCATCAACGAAGTCGCCAAAGGCAGGCCCGTGCCGTCCCACAGCCGGCCGGCGCTATACCTCAAGAATGTCCGGTCCTTCTACCGTGGCCGCCTCTTTCAGGGCGCCCGATGCCGCCAGCTCCCCCAAAGTCATGAATGAGGCGCCCGGCTTTCGACCTACATGCTCAGTGACAGCATCGATCACTCTGAAAGTGTGCTCAAAGTCGTCGGCGATGCCGTGCGTGTGCATCATGATGACAACGACAGGGCTTTGCTCACTGATACGGTCCAGGTCTTGGCGCGCTAGCTGGATAAACTCTTCACTGCGCTCTCCGGATCCATGCCAGGTATACTCATTCAGAATCGGCGCCTCAACAATGCCTTCATACCAGCGAAACGGCCGGTAAGGGATATTGTCGACCCATTTCTGTGAGATATTCCTCCCGTTTTCCTGCCATTGCTCATAGCCGGTAGCGCTGATAAACATACCCGTATGGTAGCCTATGCCAACCTCTTGCAAGGCACCGAACATCGGTTTGGAGACCGCCCCACACGGAGCCCGGAAAACAGTGGGCTCAATACCATAGTCTTTCGAAAATATCTCTATAGCCTCTTCAACACGCCCGCGCAGTTTGTCCACGGTGTAGCGTTGCAAGTTCTCTTCACGTCGTTCATTGAATTCCGAAAGGAGCGTGGGCAATATTGAAGTCGCCGGCCAGGCAGGCGGCCCGAACTCGTAACAGTCAGAGTGCGTCAGGCCGAGCGGCTGCAGGTCGTGACCAGCATCGCGTGCCGCAATCAGCGCCTCCTTCCATTCTGCTGACATCGTCGCGCCCCAGGGCTTGGGCA